>NZ_JBPPZG010000024.1:1573-30001 GCF_051918545.1 Pseudogracilibacillus amylolyticus (SeqCode)
TTATTTGTTGTCCAATTTTGAGGATACCCTACCTCTTTTTTTCGTCTCAAATATTTTACACAAACTATTTTACGTCATCAATTGATGACGTCATTAACATATTCTTTAATATCGAGCCGTAATTTAATGAGGTAGATACAATTTGGAAGCAGAATCAATTAACACATCTTCCAATGTACCATTTGTTTTATTGTCGGGAAAAACATAAACTCCTGCCTTAAATTTATCCCCAACAACATGACCAGGTCCATCAATTTTTGCGAAGCCTTTTACACTACTTAGAGATGCACACAAGTCTCTGCATCTATCATTTGGATCTTGGTTATCCGCATCACAGAAAACGCCTACAGAGTGCAATTTATCCGAGTCCCTATTTTTAATTGACGGTTCAGTCGCCTTACTCAGTTTCTCATATCCATTTGCAGAATAAATAGCGACAGAATGATCTGTTCGTTGATAGAATGTGAGGACAGGCACCCTCATTAACAAATTATCGTTAAATGGGAACTCCTTGGGGATGATTTTTATCCAATAAGGATCAACAGCTTTTTTCTTAAATACTATCTTGAAATCAAAAGTCTCCAGCATTTTGCCAATAGCAGCAACATCATGGGGACCCTCAACAACTAGGAAAGAATATTTCACACCTTCACCTCACATCTTGACCAAAAGTCTGTCGTAATTCGTATAAATCTTCACCTTTGAATTTCTTGGCAATGGTTTGGTTTTCTTTTTGTTCTATTCGGTAAGTCATGAAATGGGATAACGATTCGTCATCTATGGAAATCATCGAATCCAATGCTTCAATACTATGTGTCGTGGCAAATAATTGAATATTGTATGTTAGGCAACTCTCTACAATCCAAGGAAATATTTTTTCAAATAAACCTACATGTACAGCGGTTTCAATTTCATCAATTAACAAGATACCATTCTTTGAGCGAAGAATAGCCTGTGCCATAGTTATGACCCTTCTTATTCCATCTCCAAAACTGGAAAGTGGAGCATACCCTAGTTTCTTGTGCTTTAAATAAGTAACCGGGATTTGACCATCTGGAGATAAAACTTCTACACATGTAATATTTTCATCAAAAGATTGCAATAGACTAATTACATTGTTTTTATCACCGGACATAATAGTATCCGTTAGTGATTTGACCAAAACAGGTAATACACGATGATCGACTGGGGTAACAACATTAGTTTGCAACAAAGGTTCCTTTCTTTTTTCCTGTAAATAACGAAACTTTTCCGTAAGTATAAAGGTTTTGGATCCAGGATGTTCCAATTCTTTCGGTGGGGTTCCATAAACATAGTGCGGTCGATTACAAAACAACTCGACCTCTAATGCTCTTCCTTCTTCATTGTCGGATATAGAATAATTACCAGAAATCTTGTCCTCTTGCAATTGATCTTCATTAAAGTCAACTAAGCTTTTTTCAGAATAACAAGCCTTTGTAACAAAGTGATCATTTCCCAAAAAAGCTGAAGATATTTCTATAGACTCATGTTCAACATCTTCAATACTCACTATTTTCCCTTCCATGTCTTTTACTACTGGAAATAGCCACATGACAGAATCTAACAAAGGTAATGACCGATGCATCATTAAATTTCTATCACGCCCTCTCGCCACATTGAGCAAAGCCCTTAAATCAAGTGGATTACAGTGTAATTCGATTGCCTCCAACATGGATGTTTTTCCCGAGTTATTATTTCCAACAAAGATATTAATTGAAGTTAACTCAGGCAAATTGGCTTTTCTCAATCCTCGAAACCCTTTAATATGTATCTTTTTAAGATGGCTCAATTTTATCCCTCCTTGCTATCAATGTTCTTATTTATTATAAAGATTATACTATCTTTTCAAACATATTACTACTTGTAGAACAAAAACAAGTTATGCAGGTAATTCGTTTAGATGAAGCAAATGAAAAATATTGGGCTAGTATTCCTCATCCCAATAAACGCTACATCATGGGAAATGATAATCTGTTTAAAGAGGGAGAAATTACACATTAATTTAATATTCCGTGGCTGTTATTGTCTATTTACCGTATTTGATTGGCACAAATAAAAAAACAGGCAGTCTCCTTCAACAAGACTGCCTTTACCAAGATCCTACCCTCCCACCTCCAAAACATCCCTAACCACACCCCGATCAACCGCCTTCTCCTCCATCTCAATCATAACCACCACTTCCATCAAAATCCCTCACCGCATCATCCTTCGTATACAACTCATCACCCATCAAACTACACATCGTCTGAACGATGCGCTTCTTCATATCAATTAACGTCAATTTTGAGAGTAAATCGTTCAAAACAATCGATTGCTCATTTCCCTTCCCCATCCTACCGCTCCCTTCAATCTAAATGAACCTCGTTTAAAACAAAGTCTTTACCAACTGCAATGCTTTCCAACAAATGGCCTCCCATCCTTCACTCAGGACAAACAGCAATCTTAACATACTCAGCTTCCGGCCCCGCCAACAACATCTCCTTAGCCTTTTCCAGTCCCACTTCCTTAGAAATCATAAACCCCACCTCAATCCGGTTGGCAGCAATTAAATCCGCGGCTAGTTTAAACTGCTTTGGGGTCGAATCTGAAGTCCCTGTTAGCTTTATTTCGTTATAGTGGATAAGATTTAGATCAAGCGATGCCATGGAATTGCGCCTCGGCATCCCGCCAAAAATATTAATTCTTCCCCTTTTTTTCACCCAATGCAATGCATCCGTTACTACCTCTGGGACGGGTGCAGCGACAATTACCACTGATACACCTAATCCATTGGTAACGAAAAGGATCTCTTCCGTTACATCAACATCTTCCGGAGAAAATACGATATCCGCTCCCACGCGTTTGGCCAATTGTAATCGTTGCTTATTGAAATCAGTAGCGATTACTTTCTTCGCTCCATTTAGTCGTGCCAATTGAATATGAAACAGACCAAGTGCGCCGCAACCAGTTACAAGAACCACATCACCTAGTTTTACTTGTGCATTCTCTTGTCCATTTATCGCACATGAAAGTGGTTCGCTTAATGCCAATTCGCGCATCTTGTCCTTAGCAACTTTGATAACACTGCCAGATCGGATGGATTGCTCTGGTACCTTCATAAATTCAGCGAAACCACCATCATATTCGCAGGCAATCCCTTTCTTATCTAAGCATTGATTTTCAAAACCTTGCAAACACTGCTCACATGCACCACAAGGAACAACCCCACCTATAACAACATGCTCTCCAACCGCAAAATCCTCTTTCCATCTTGCGCCAACTTCTATGATAGATGCTGCCATTTCATGTCCCATCACCCGCGGCAGCACCATCTTATGCCCGGATCCGCCATTGGCAACATTGCGAAAGTCACTTCCACAGATGGTACAAGCATTTATTTTTACCAATAATTCGCCTTCACTAATCTTGGGAATGGGGATATCATCCATTCTCACATCTTTTTCACCATACAACCGTAGCGCCTTCATATGAGCCCCCACCTTATAAAAATAGAATAACTCAGACCCGACAAGTCCAACCATACTGGAACAAGCGGCGAGCGTATTCACACCGGCCGCTTATACCAATCATTTAACCGCTTTACTCACTTCCCTATTAAAATTAGCCATCATTTCATCCCAGGCTACCTCTAAGTTAGTATTCAGATGAAACAAGCCAGATGAGCCAACAATAAACACCTCGGCTCCAGCTTCTTTAAGGACTTTAAATGTCTTCTGATTACAGGAACCATCAATTTCAATTTCAAAAAGATAACCTTTTTCCTTCTTCAATTCACTTGCCGCACGAATCTTGTCCGTCATTTCTTCAATAAACCGTTGCCCCGCAAATCCTGGATCAACCGTCATAATCGTCAACTTATCGATCAAATGTACATACTGCCGTACTGATTCCAGCGATGTTGCTGGATTTAGTACGATTCCCACCCTGCAACCCAACTCTTTGATGTGTTGAATCAGGCGAAATGCATTCCGGTTGATTGCCTCTGCATGAATACAAATACAATCTGCCCCTGCCTCTGCAGTCATATCAATAAACGTGGCTGGGTCCTCGACCATTAAATGCGCATCAATGGGAATAGTCGATACCTTCTTTACCTGTTCAATAAAGAACGGGGACAGCGTTATATTTTTTACATAATGACCGTCCATAATATCAATGTGAAACATATCTGCCCGTTTGTTTAGTACCTCAATCTGTTCGCGAAATTTGGTTAAATCCATACACATTAACGAAGGTGAAAATTTAACGTTCAATTCATCGCACCTCACCTAACTATTTTGTTATTCCAAATTGGCATGATTTTGCTTTAACGCTGCTTCACTTAAACCTTTTTTGTCCATAATCGTATACGCAATAACGTCCCCCATAATATATAAAACCTGTTCAAACAGCGTCGACATTGGTTGAAATGATTGAAACTCATGGGAGTGTCCAAGTTTCGTTTTACCCGGTATCTCCATGACAAAATCAGCCAGAGAAGCTGCTTTGCTTTCCGGATTACAGCCAATATAAATAATCGTCACACCTAGCGTTTTTGCAATTTCTGCTATTTTTACAGGAATGGCACTTTCACCGGAAGAGGATGCCACAATCAGAACATCCCCTTGTGTTACTGCCCCTTCTGTTTCGCTGCCAACATAATTAATATCGATAGCAAGATGCCGCAACCGTTTGACCCAGGCTTTCAGGGAAATTTGCACACGACCGACACCAACAACTAACACCCGGTTGGCACGAGTAATCATATCGGCAGCCACATTAATATCGTCTTTTCTTATCCGACTGCAAACAGCGTCGATTTCAGCTATGATCTCTTTCGTATATACCATGAACAGTCACCCTTTATAAATGGCTTTGCATATCGTAATGTCCCGATGGTAAATCTGATCAAATAATTGCTTTAAAGAATCCAAATCACTTCTGTGCGTGATTAAATCCTGGACCTGCAATCGCTTGTTATCCAGCATATCCACAGTATATCGCCATTCATTGATGGGCAGGTTCAAATAATAAGAATTCCAAACACCTTTTAGCGTAATCTCTTTTCGTAAAATATTACTGTGATTATCAAGCTTGACTGTCGTATCTCGATGTGGATTACCCAACAAAACAATCGTGCCAAACGTACGGATACATTCAATCGCTGTATTGATTCCATTTGAGCTTCCAGTTCCTTCAATCACAACATCCGCACCCTGCCCGTTTGTCACTTTCTTAACGACCTTTTGACAATCCTCTTTTTGGGAGTTGACAACCGTAAATCCTCTTTCCCTGGCAAAATTCACTTTCTCATCGGAAATCTCCACTAATATCACACGCTTAGCACCAAAATGCTCTGCCCATCTTGCGGTCAGAATCCCAATTGGACCAGCTCCCAAAATCACCACTGTGTCCCCTGCCGTTAAACCACTTTTTCGAATGGCGTGTTGGGCAACTGTTGCTGGCTCCACAACTGCCAATTCTTCACTTGATACCTGGGGGTTATTAGAAAATATCAGATGCCATTTCGATGGGACTAAACAGTATTCAGCAAAGCCTCCATCATTCCTGGAACCTAGATAATTATAATTACTGCATTGCGCATAGTTACCGGTTTCACAGAATTCACATTCACCACATGGAATTAATGGAAAAATAGCACACGTTTTTCCGATAAGTTCTTGATCCTTTTCACTTCCAACCTCAACAACTGTCCCAGAAAATTCATGCCCAAGTGTCACGGGATAAACCCTTGTACCTAATTCATAGACACGCGGGATATCAGAACCACAAATACCACAGGCCTCTACTTTAACTAATATCTCATCTCCCTTGGGAACAGGCTTTTTTACTTCATCAAGGGTAAACTCATCTATTGCATGTAGCCGCATTGCCTTCATCGTTGATTACTCCTTTATATCCGATTGTTATACCAGGTCCTTCACTTCCACAATCTTCTCTGCAGGGATGATCTGGATTTTCACATCAATACCCCGATCGATAAAATCCTTTAAAACCCTACGTTCCTCCTTAGTAGCCGAAATATTTTTAAACAACTTTTTCCGACCGGCACTCATCCCCATTCCACCGATATTAATAGCAGGGATCTTAACACCGGCATCAATCATTGATTTCAGGGTGATCGGGGTTTTTACTAATATAATAGTTGAAACGGATAGACCACCTTTTAATAAGTCAATTGCTTTTTCCTCACTATAAACTTCCACCTTTACCCCGCTTGGTGCAGCCATTTCCAGCACACTAATCATAAATTCATCTTTTACAACCTTATTATCGATAATGATGATCCGCTTAGCAGGCAACGTCTTCATCCATGCTGTCATGACTTGTCCGTGTATGAGCCGATCATCTATTCTAACTAATAATAAATTTTCCATTAACCCGCTCCCCCTTCTATTCAGCCATGCTATTGCTGCCCGTTATCATTTTGATAGATTCTAGTCCACCAGATTTAGCAAGCTCTGCAAGTTCAGTGACAGATTCTGCCTTATCCCTTTCCAGCAACACTTGTAAAAGCATCGGCATATTCATTCCGGTAACGATTTGAACATTTAATTCCCTACTTAACAGGGCGATTTGATTAAATGGGGTTCCGCCCAATATATCTACTAGCACCAATACGCCATCATCCGCATCCAATGTTTTAACAGCCGCTTGTATACGCTTGCCAAATACGTCTGGTTCCTCACCTTCGCGTAAAGCAACAGCCTTAGTATTCGCCAGTGGACCTGCTATCATAGCCGTACTCGTCATTATCTCTTCGCAAAAAGGCCCATGACTTAAGAGTAAGATTCCAATCATTTATATCCCCTTCCTTCTACATTGTCTTTCATTAGTAACAGGCTTTAAAAACTTTTCACTGGGAAGGCCATTCTATGATTCTGTCGGTGCCAGGATTCCCAATAAGGAAGCACCCACACCAACAACAAAAATAATCGCGATAATGTATGTTGGATTCATCTTATTTCCAACGAGTTTCCAAATAAGCAATGTTGTGAGTAACGGTAATAACCCGGGTAACAGTGAATCAAGAACAGATTGCAGATCGAAATCAACCTCGCCGACTTTAAACGAAACCGGTGTCATAATTCCTACCCTGGTTGCGGCCATATTACCGACAACCATAAGACCAATAATGCTGAATACCTCGGTAATCCTGTTGAGTGTACCCGCTTTCAAAAACTTCACAATCGAACTTTTTCCTTGTTTGTACCCCATCATGTACATGCTGTAGCCCATGGATAGCATGATAACTTTATATAGCACTTCAAATAAAATGGGTCCTAGTACATTCCCGGCAATCGCTAAACTACAGGCAATCCCGGCTAATATCGGATAGACAATCCCTTGTGAAATCGTATCACCAATCCCTGCCATCGGCCCCATCAAACCGGTTCTTACAGAATTAATATCCTCTTCCTCGATCGTTTCCCCTCTTGCTTTCTGCTCTTCCATCGAGGCGGTAATTCCATGAATAACGGTACCGAAATAGGAAGGCTCCGTATTAAAAAACACCATATATTTTTTGAGAGCTGCTGCTTGTTCTTCCTTGGTTTTATACAGCCGTTTCACAATCGGGATCATGGCATTCGTTGTTCCCAGTGCTTGCAGCCGTTCATAGTTATAAGCTGTTTCACTTGAGTACCCCAAAAACCAATGTTTCACTAAATCGGACTTCTTTAGTTTTATTTCTTCAGCTGGATCAAGCTGTTCCTGTTTAAGCGTATCCATGATTTACGCCTCCCCTTCAGCCTTTTTGTTTTCATTGGAGAACAGATAAATTAATACTCCAATCACCGCAGCAAATATGGTTGTTGCCATAATATCTAACTCCAAATAAATCGTGGCAAAAAACCCAATGATGAAAAAGCCAACCAATTTCTTCTTCCCTAGATAATTCAATAGCATCGCAATCCCTAGTGCCGGCATTAAGGCACCTACCACTGTTAAGGCATCGGTTACAGAAGCTGGTAATGCATCCAACATTCTTCTTGCAAAACCACCGCCAAAGTAAACAAGAATGAAAGCGGGAACACCATACAAAATGAGACTTAAAATACCAGAGGGTACATAGTTCATAAGCGTGACACCCTTGATATTGCCTTGTTCCAAGTACCTATCAGCCCGGTGAACCCAAAAGCTATTGATAGTCATATATGCTTGATTAATAAAAATTCCCAACAAGCTAAACGGAACGGCAAAGGTTGGCGCCAAAGCCGGATCTGCCCCTGAAATCAAGGTAAGGGCTGTACCAAATACACCCGCAGCCATCAGATTTCCCGGCATCGTCCCACCCGCTGTAATCCATCCAAGATAGGTAAGTTGTATATAAGCTGCGGCTTGCATCCCTTCAATTGGCTGACCCATTGCAAGTGCTACCAAAAATCCTACCCAAATCGGATAAAGCCAGGTTCTTGTAATTGTGTGACTTACCCACCATTGGCTTAGTGTGGAAATGATTGCAACTAGAATTGCGGAAATTAACATGAGATCCCCCCCTTGTAAATGTGATTTTGTTAACTAAAATACCTAGCTATTCTGACTGATTGAAAAAAGGCTTGAGATCAGTCATAACACACTTTTTTATCGCTATTTAAAAGGCCTCCTTCCTCTCCTGGTACGTAATTAGGTACCACATTTAAAAATATTATATGGTATGTTTTCCGTAAAGTCAAACTATTTTTAGTAACCTAGGTGAATTATGGAAAAATATGTTGTCGTAAAGATAAAAGAGCTTTTAACCAAAAATAATATATCCTTAAGAGAGCTTTCTCGATTAACAGATATCCGACATGCCGCACTCAGCGAATTAGCAAACCATAAGCGTCAGAATATAAATTTCAGCCATATTGAAAGGATCGCGGAAGCACTTCATATAGATGATATTAGGGAGATTATTGATTTGGTGGATAGGGATTAACTAAATACTAATACATTAATATTAGGTTTCAATGGTATTTCAAAAAATAATCGCTTCAATTTTATAACTTTAAGCAATACCAATTGGTGGGGTTTATTTGACTCTTACATCATTAATTTGCAGTATCTGCTAATTGATAAAATTGTTATGTACTTAGACGACCACCTGCAAAGCAGGTGGTCGTCTAGGTATTTAATTGTTCATAAATATCACCGTAATATTCTTTATCTTGCAGTTTTAACATTTTTAATGGTCTTAACATGCTCTTTTCATTTTATTTGGATGGAGCAAAAGTAGCACATTACAAGCTTTTCTTTATGCTTCATGATTATCATTTCGATAACCTTTTTTCACATTGTCCTCTCTTTCCTTTTTCAATACATTTGCAATTGGTAACAGTGTGCCTATTATAACCCATATTTCCGCTACAAATAGTAAGGTGATTATAAATCCATAACTTGCACGATATAGCGGAATTAATTGCACCGATGGAGTTATAAATAAAACAAGAAGGGGTGTAATGAATTTTATCAATACAGTCAACAAAAAAACTATAGTTGTGATAACTAACAAGGGGATAAACTTTAGGGCTAATTTACTTCGTGGAGTTAATTCATTACTGGGATTTTTATTTAAAAGGGTGGTTGGGTCTAGAACTGCGACCCAAACTCCCAATATTGCAAACAATATAGTAGATACCTGTATTAAGTCTGGCAGTATTGTTACTTGCATTTGTATTCGAACATTTCGCATCACACCAAAAGCAAATATAAAAGAAATAAGACCTACAACATAAAGCATAATTTTTTTCATTTTCCTGCTCTCCTAACAGTATCATATATACGGTTTTTTGATAAACTCCAAACCTGTTTAAGCTGGTCATTTGTCCATAAGACAGCATTTTGTAATTCTGGTGTTATTTCCAATTCCTGCTTTCCTCTTGCGCGGTCGAACCAGTATATGGTTGAGTTTCCCTTAAATGTTACACCCAGTTCATAACCATTTTTCTCATCGTTTACTTTTGCTTCCCATTGTCTGATAACTTCTTCTAAATCTTCTTTACTTGGTGTCCAGTCCATTTGCGTCCTATATTTTATTTGATCTTTTAAATTGTTTTCTTCCCTATTGGACAGACCAATAAATTTAAGAGCAGCATCCAATAGCGTTTTGTCTTGTGGCATTTCTAAATCTAATTTTGATTTAACCGTTAACTTACGAATTTCATTACATTTTTGTCTAATATAATTAATAAACCCTGGCAGGCGTAATTCTTTTGTATGAAATTTACAATAAAGTTGCGGATTCGGTGTATTATCCCCAGCTCTCCATCCACTGATTTCTTTTTCAACGCTATTAACCTCTTCCTTTTTTTGTTCATAAACTACATATTGGCTATGTAATTTCATGTAATGCTCCAAATATTTTTTTGCCTGTGTAATCCCTGAACTACGAAATCCTTTCATATTGTCAGGAACAAGCGAAACTATTAAAGATTTGTTAGGAACAATCCATAAGTACGTTGGCCATCCTGGTATGGATTCTTCTGGCATTTCAGTTGTACTAGCCTTTACGTTACCAACCCTACTTTTTATGGGTATTGAAGGCACCCCATCCTCATGTTGTGGTATTTCATTCCAAAGAATAATACCAAAATCATCATTTTCACCTCTAAAGGCTTCCAAACATAAAACACGACGCACATTAGCTTCGGCATCTTCAAATGTAGAAGTACCAACTACATTAGGCCTATTATTAACCCAATTAACAAAAAGAGGAAGCATGTCTTTTATTGCGCCAAACTCTGGATTCTTCCCTCCTCTTTTGTAAAATCCGCATTTCTCTATAGTATATGGATAAATAATCATTAATGTTCTCCCCTTATTCGACCGAACTAGAACTAACGTTTCCATTGTATATATTGTATACATTAAATTAAATATGGTCAATGAAATAATTTTATTGACCATTAGTTTACTGGCACAATGAAAAGCGATTTATTTTATCTTCAATAACGTCAGATCGGATTACCTCAACTTATAAATCAAGGGATCTACCGGTCCCAATTTCACTTTACACTATAATACCCCACATACCACTCCGCAAATTTTCGCAATCCTTCTTCAATCGAAGTCTCCGGCTTAAACCCAACAGCCTCCTGTAACAATTCCGTCGAAGCATAAGTCGCCGGCACATCCCCAGGCTTAATCGGTTCAAACACCTTCTCAAACTCAACTTCTCTACCCAACGCACTATTCAATGCCTTTTCCAACGCATGAATAAATACCATCAACTTCTCCGGACTGTTGTTCCCAATGTTAAACACCTTATGTGGAACATCATCCACAGGTGGCAAACCGATAAGCCGGACAACTCCCTCGATAATATCATCAATATAAGTAAAATCTCGATATAGGTCATTTTTAAAATCGCCATTGTTAAATATCTTGATTGGCTCACCGGCAAAGTATTTATCCGTAAATCCAAAATAGGCCATATCTGGACGACCCATCGGACCATATACTGTGAAAAAGCGCAAACCAGTTGCTGGAATGTTATACAGATGGCTATACGTATGTGCCATCAATTCATTCGATTTCTTTGTAGATGCATAAAGGGATACTGGATTGTCCACAAAATCAGATTCTTCAAATGGAACCTTCTTATTCGCTCCATACACAGAACTTGATGATGCGTACACTAAATGATCTACTGGGTTATGCCGGCATGCTTCAAGAATATTATAAAACCCGATAATGTTGCTTTGAATATATACATCTGGATTTTCGATTGAATACCGGACTCCAGCTTGGGCAGCTAAGTTTACAACAACGTTTGGTTTATATTGTTCAAAGGTATTCATTACCATTTCCTTATCCGAGATATCACCTTTTATAAACCTAAAATTCTCATAAGGTTTCAATTGCTCCAAACGGGTATATTTAAGGTTTACATCATAGTAATCATTGATGTTATCAATACCAACAACCGTGCAACCTTGTTCAAGCAGTCTTTTAGATAAATAATAACCAATAAAACCTGCAGCACCGGTAATCAAGTATACTTTATTAGGATCTAACGGCTTGTAATCCACTGCTATTCGTCTCCTTCAAACTTTCCCTTGTTACTGCTTTCCGTCCGACAGAGTGATATTCCACACCTGCCTGTTCCATATCTTCTACATCATAAATATTTCGGCCATCATAGACTAAAGGAGTACGCATCAACTTTTTATAGGTTTCTGGTGCTACTGCCTTCACTTCTCCCCATTCCGTAAAGATGAAGCAGACATTGGCACCTTCCAAAGCTTGCTCGATATTGGAAACATACGTGATTGTTCCATTGCCATTTCGGCCTTCTGGATGGACTTTAGCAAAGTTATTGGCACCTACTGGATCAAAGGCATAAATATCTGCCCCTTGTTCTAATAATAATGGAACATTCTCCAGAGATGGTGCTTCTCTTAAATCATCGGTACCTGGCTTAAATGCTAGGCCTAATACAGCTACCTTCAACCCGTTAAAAGTGATGAGTCGCTTGCTGGCTTTTTTATATAACATGGTCTTTTGTTCCTTGTTGATGTCAATGGCAGCCTTAACCGTTTTAAGTTCATAATTATTTTGTCTGGCAATGTACTCCAATGCCTTTGTATCTTTAGGAAAACACGAACCGCCGAAACCTATTCCAGCATTCAAGAATTTGCTACCAATCCGTTCGTCAAAGCTCATACCCTTTGCCACATCTTGAATGTCTGCACCAACCCGTTCACAGAGGTTTGCGATATCGTTCATGTAGGAGATTTTTAGCGCCAGGAAGTCATTGGATGCATACTTAATCATTTCCGCGGATCTTCTATTTACAGAAACTATTGGTAAATGGAATGGCTCATAAATATCCATCAGCATTTTTTCTGCCCATTTGCTTTCCGTGCCAATGATGATTCTTTCCGCATGTAATGTATCATGTACAGCTGATCCTTGAGCTAAGAATTCCGGATTGGATGCTACTTCTACGTTTACATCGTTTACTAGGAAGTCATGAATAAACTGATCCACTTTATCATTGGTTCCAACTGGTACGGTGGACTTCACAACGACCAGACAGTCCTTTTCAATGGATTCGGCAATCTGTCTAGCAACGGTTGCGATATATGATAGATTAGCTGACCCATCCGGTTGTTCCGGCGTACCGACACCAATAAAAACAGCATCTGCATTTTTGTAAGCTGATTCATAATCCGTTGTATAATCAATTCTTCCTGCAGCATAATTCTTCTGCATTAACTCTTCCAAATCGGTTTCATAGATTGGAGAGATTCCTTGTTTCATTGTATTAACTTTATTTTCATCTATATCTACGCAGGTGACTTGGTGGCCCATTTCAGCAAAACATACGCCTGCTACCAGACCAACGTAACCTGTTCCTGCTACTGCTATATTGTGCATGGTCAAGCTCCTTTCCTTTTACTTGTCTTTATAACCATTTCTAACAATTTATCCTTAATCCATACCACTTCTTTGCCCAAAAACCTTTCCGCATTCAATTTAACAAGGATGGCTACAAAAGCTAGAAATAGGAGTCCTGATAAGAGAATCCTCAATACAGACGGTAAAGAAACGACTATTGTAAACCAATCCACTAACAAAACACTTAAAATTGCTACCACACCTAAAAGAATTCCCGGAACATGGGATTGCACAATGTCTTTAACTGATAAATTG
The DNA here is from genome assembly GCF_051918545.1 of Pseudogracilibacillus amylolyticus (SeqCode). Lineage (NCBI taxonomy): Bacteria > Bacillati > Bacillota > Bacilli > Caryophanales > Bacillaceae > Pseudogracilibacillus > Pseudogracilibacillus amylolyticus (SeqCode). Next base: position 15,233 of record NZ_JBPPZG010000024.1, read on the forward strand.
ATAAAATTCATACTTAGATTCGTCATTAAGCAATAATTAATAATAATAGCGCATAGCACTCCTAATGATACACCAACAATACCCCAACGTTGTCCAATCCAAGCACCGCAAAACACCGCCAGAGCATATATGATTTGTCTCCAGGCTCTACGATACACCGCTCCCGTTGCCCGCACCAAAGAATCACTTATTTTATAACCAGTTCGAAAAACAAGACCAACAGCTAATACTTGTAATGCAGGAACCAAACTTAACCATTTATTTCCGAATAGTAAAATAACAATATCTTTTGATAATAAACAAATAAAGATACCAACTGGGATTGTAAAAAAGGCAACCGCGGTGATCCCAATGCGATATGCCTGGGACAACTGATCCTGCTTTTTCTGAATGCGGGCCATTGCTGGAAATAGTACTTTATCCATTACCTGGCCGAATAGATTTGCCGGCATTATCATTAGCTGATAGGCACGTCCATATAATCCCAAAGCGTTTGGGCCAAGCCATCTACCAACAACAAGATTATCCGCCTGTAACGCAAACTGATTACTTAACCGAGCAATTGTAAATCCCCCACCAAAGAAAAACAGCTCTTTAATGGAGTTCCAATGAAGTTGCGGTTTCATATTGTGTCTTTCCAAAGTAACTAATAAGACGGTCTTAATAAGATTTTGACCTATCTGCGCATAAACTAATGCCCAATAACCCAAATCAATCATCGCACATAGGACTCCTATAATCCCATATACTATATATGAAATGACCTCGATACTAGCAAACAATCTAAATTTCAATTTACGTTGCACTAGTGATTCGGCAACTGTTGAAAAACCTTTGATCAAAAAAATTAAGGACATAACCTGTAAAACAATTTTCAATTTACCCATGTTAAAAAAAACGGCTATAATCGACGAACCGAAGTATAAAAGAGCTGCAAAGAAAATACTTAAAAAAATTGTTAGGGTAAAACCCGTTCGTATATGCGATTCATTTAATTTTGGACGCTGGATTAAAGCTGGACCAACACCAATCATTGAGAAAACTGTTGTAAACGTAATAACAACGGTTGCAGCATTCACTATCCCGAAATCAGATGGTGATAGCAACCTAGCTAAAACAATCATAACAACAAATTGTAATATCGCTTGTGAGCCCTTTCCTGAGAACATCCAAAATAGACCCTTTAAGGTTTTATCAGTTAACGATGAATTTCTTTGGGTCACTATAATACACACCTTTATCCAAAAAAGTTACTTTTCATACTATATCAATTGTAAACAAACTAAATATTGCTTATAAGAACTAGTTATTTAGTTTTTTACCATTTAATATTTGCCGCAGCAAACAAAAGATCAATTTATTTTCGGGAAAAATATATCCCGGCAAAAAAAGAACAGTTAAAATGTGAATATTGCCATTGTAATGAAACACCTCTGACATAAAATTGAGCCACTAGTGACATCATTTTGAGCCGCCTCTGACATTGAGAGAGCCGGGACCTTTGACATGCGACTTAATATGCAATGAGCGGTCTTTTCTCAGAGAAGTGGTCATGGCAGGCTTTCGAGCTCACAGCAGCCTTTCTTGCGTAAAAACTATGACCACAATAGCAATAGTAAGACTTTGATATAATCTCCATCTTCCCCCTGCTCTACACTCACGTGCGGCTTTCATCGCATACGGCATTCCATCTTAACTATGTTGTATTAGTCAATAAGTTCCAAATTGCTCATTTTACAAAGTTTATTTACTCTGGTCTATCTTAGACAAACAGAGACGGAGCATTTTTAAAGAGTAATAATCGTCTTATCCTGGGTTGCATGAACTAACTTATGGATTTCCTTGTGTAGAATAAATAAATTGTTAAAGCCATCATTTCCTACTAGACTTAGTGGTATTTTGTGATGACAATGAACTTCATTTGCGAAAAGAAAATTGCCTGTTACTTCATATTTGTCCACCTTCATACTATACCTGCTTAGTCTATTATCCATGTATTCTATGCTTCTATCTGAAACCGTGGATTTCATTAATTTTGTTAGTTCAGTCTGTACGTCACCTTTAATTTTGTTATAAATGTTTGCCTTCCCTTATGGGTGAAAGGCGTTATTGTATGGCTGAAATTCATATTGTTTGATGTACGTAACTTCATATTTCGTAAAGCTATCATTTCTCTAGCATGCAGGAGTATCAGAGAGATAGTTTTAAGAAAACATGATTTCCATCATTCCTATCTTAAAAATAACAGTTAGACTTTAATTACAGTCCTCACATTTCACGCCTTTAGTCATTTATTGTAAAACGGTACGTACGAGGCCACGTGTCTAGACTCCACACGTGAATAGCAAAATAACATCAATAATTAATAACACCTATTATTTGGATGAATTTAGGGTTTAGATTTATTTGATAGGCGGCTCAAAACATGGCATGCGTAGCCTCTTTATCAAAATGTATACCTAAACCTTTTTGATGGAAACTATAGCATTTTAAATATAGTTTCATACAAAGTTTCACAGTTTTGCTTGACTTGATTTTTCATATCTATTTCAATTTGGGAAATTGTTCTAGATTCCGCCAACCATTTACGAACGTTTGTAAAGGTTCTATTCTGTATTCTAAGGTTGTTTATCAGATCTTTTTTTTCCATTCTATCAAATCTACCTTGATTAATTTCTCTCTTAATCACTCTTTGGCTAGATATTTCTTCATTGGATATACAACTAACACATAGATAATTAAATTTTTCACCCAATGTATAAAATATCTTTTTTAATTTATTTTTTTCCCTCAAATGATCCAAATGTGCTACTGAGACAATAGCCTGTATAATCCCTTGATCTATAACTAATACTGTTTTTTTACTTTTATTACATGCCTCTGCGTACGCAACATAATATAGACATATATTCTTAACATGCTTAAGTCTACGAAGTCGAAACGACTTAAAGGAAATAAAAAAACAAAAGAGATAAAGTAAAAGTAATATCTTACCATCTTTTAGCAGTTTTATTATGGCCTTTGCTTTCCCTATTTTATATTTCTTTATCAAATCACTTAAATTCTCTACATTAATCCCTGCCTCTTCCAGCTTTTTTGTTAAACAATTGGAGGTTGTTGTTTTACCACTCCCAGGTAATCCATTAAATTCTACTATTAGTGGATACTTATCTTTTTCCATATTTCTCTTTTCACCTCCAACAACTCATTTTGATAAGGCTGGGTGGCATCAATATTATAAACCGTGGATCTTTCAAATACTAAATTATCGGTAATCTCAGCTTTAGCTTTAATTTCATCTAAATCATGATCGGGCTTCCTACTAATTGAAACGCTAGGGGGTAATTTTAATTTAAAAACAATAGTTGGTGAATAGACGATCGCCTTTTCTAAAATCTTTTTTTCTCTTCTAGCCAATCTTTTAATAATCGGAAGGCCTAAATAGTTTTGGTATTTCACCACAATTTTAGGGCCATCGTATATTCCCTCGTACTGCATTTGAGGAAAACGATCAAGTATTGCGATGCCTCCTCTTTTTTGATAATCGTTAATTTTTTTAAGAGTTTTTAACTTGTTTTTAGCAATTCTGACCAACTCATATGAATATGAAACGATGGAAATATATCTGACAATATTAATCTTTTTGGACTTTTTCTCTTTTATTTCATCCGTATTATTTCCATCTTCTTGAGATTTGTTCGGTTGCTTACGTATTTTGTTTACACATTTTAGTAATATCTTGAATAAACTATTATATTGATCCCCACTACCTAGATAAAACTTTTTAGATTCTATTTTCCAAGATAGCCATTTTTCAATTTCATTACTTAAGGTACTTTTTCCGGACCCATCTGCACCAATAAAACAAACAGAAAACCCATTATTACTTACCATCTTTTTGAGGATAAACGTTTTTGAAAAGTATAAGTTCAAAACTTTTTTCATCTTAATTGTATATCTGAAATATTTATGCTTTAAAAAAGCTTGTACCTTGTTCATTTTTTTACAATTCTTCAGTTCCTTCCGTACAATTTTTCGAAGGGAAATTAAGTCCTGTTTTGTTGGTACTTCTTTGTTGATTAAATTGAAAATTGCCTCCCCATGTGTGTTAAATAAGTATGAACAGAGCCCTTTTACCTTTTCGGAATCAATTCTTTGCTTTAAATAGGCAATTTCTTTAAAATAATCACCTGAGATTAGTAATTCTTTATTTCGAGCGGCCTTAAGAACTATTCTAGTATATAAAATTATTATTTCTAAATTTGGAGATACAACGCAAACATTTGTCTTTTTATCCATAATACGAGTATCCAAGGCTAAATTACTCCATGGAAAAATGTATTCCTTTACATGTTTTGTTCCGGTTATTAATTCATAATGTAAATGAATATGAATGAGCTTTCCAGTTTGTTCATCGAACCCCAACCACTCACCTACATTGGTATATCTTGAACCAGCTTGTGAAATAAATCTTCTATAACCTACATCTTTAAGTATACTTTCACATCTTACCTTATCATTAATTGAAACCAAAACATCGACATCAGTAACCCCATTTAGGCCATCAAGCAAATGTTCGTTACTCTTCCAATGACAATACTTAACATTTTTTTTATTCCATTCATCAAATATTTTTTTTGCAATTGTTAACACAGTTATTTCTCCTTCAATTAAAATCTCCTATGAGGACATTAGTTTCTGACCCTTAATTATCTCCTGACTCTTGACCCCTTTACAATAATGTAAACTACAAAAAGTAATTAAAAAGCCAAAAGCTATCATAGAATTAAAATTATAAAAGTGAATAACACCCATTCCTAAAACTATTAGCACTAACATTAATCCGAAAAATAGCTTAGCTTCCTTTGACACATTACTGTTACTCTTATTCGATAATATTAGAGTTTTTATAGTTAAACTTATATAGGGTATAAAGTATATTATTGCCCCTAGAAGTCCTGTTGAGACTAAAACCTCAATATAAGTATTATGCGAATAACTTCCAGTATAAAAATAAGCCTTAAAATTATCCAGCCCATAACCTATAATCGGTTTTTCTTTGAATAACTGAATACCATAATTAATCATTATTTCCCTTGTATCCTTTGTACCACCTTCTGAAATATCCTTCACCCTCAACATTAAATTTGAATATAGAAATTCATTCACAATGAAAGAGATAGCTAAAACTGCAATAGCCAATAAAAATATTTTATAGAAAATGTGAGTGTTTTTTAATTCCTTTATGCTATCTTTACCTACAACTACAATCCAAAAGAATAATAGAACAAAAAGACAAAGAAAGCCATTTCTCGATGCCGTTAATAATATGATATATATAAACAAAAATATAGCACTTAATTGAACGAGAGAAATCACCTTTCTATTAAGATTCAATTGAAATAATACACAAAATACTCCCAATACCATCGTTATTGCTGTAGTATTGGGATTCATTGAGATGCTCATAGATATTCGATTACTAAAAACGTAAACTCCCCAAAATTTAGTAGTTAATGCACAAACTATTGCTAACAAGATATAAGCATTTATAATAAAATTTATTCTCTTTTCCCGTAATGAAATATATACCATAGCGAAAATAAGCATAAGATACTGTATATAGGTAATTATGGAGTCAAATAAATATCCTGTATTAATAGCCACATAAACCCCAATCCCTAATGATAACATTGCGAAAATCATCCATATTAAAATCTCGAAAGTTATTACTTGTATAATTGATTTTTTGTAAAGTAACGAATGAAAAAGTAAGAAAGCGATCATTACAGCCCCTAAAAGTAAAGTTAGATGTGGAACACCCTCAAATACCCATTGGAACCATCCCATATAAAATAATATAAATATAAAAAATAACTTACCTAAAGGAAGGAATACTGTATCTCCCTTTGTTTTTTGGTTAAACTGCTCGTTAACACGCTTCAATTTATCACTCATAACCTAATCCTCATCCTAGCTTTTTGCTTCCATCCATTTTAATATTTTTTTAGCTCTTTCTTCTATATTTAATTCCTTCCCCTGTTCCAATGATTTGTCACTTAGAAGCATTCTTGTCCTTTCTGAATTCATCAATTTAATTATTGCGTTTTCTATTTCAGCTGTATTTTCGGGGTTTATTAAAATAGCATTATCATTCGAAAGTATATCATAATTAAACTCTTTATCCGAACTTACTATAGGTAGACCGCACGCCATGGCTTCAATAATTGCATTACAAGAACCTTCATTAAGCGTCGGTAAAACAAATATATCAGCGGCACTTAAAAACCAAGGCATTAATTCAGGTGATACATTTCCATTGTAAACAATGTTAGGAGATTTGGGGATTAGATTCCCACTCCCAGCATAAGCAACATAAGCTCCTGGGATATTACTGATAGCTTCATCTAATCTAAGTACACCTTTTCTATGATTAAAATGTCCAACAAAGGCAACAATAAATTTTTCTTTGTCCCATCCCATTTTTTTACGCGCTTCAGCTTTATCCCGCTTATAAAAATGCTTATTGTTAATCGAGTTAGGAAAAACATCTATTTTATCTTCATTTGAAATCTTATATTTTAATAGGTCTTGTTTATTTTTTTCTGATACAGATATAAAACCATTGATTGATGCTAATTCCCGTCTAGACCTATTTATACCAATTGTTTTAATGGACCACGGCTCGCTTTCTCCATACGCTACAAAAGCAGGTATCCCGGTTTTTTTGGAGAGTCTTGCTGCCATTATCCCAGCCGGACTAATAAAATGTCCATAAAAAGCATCAGGTTCCCAACCGATTTTATTTAATAAAGAAACTGCACTTTTTGTATAAAGCAATGCAGAGAGGTAGGCTGTATTCCACCGACCTATATTCTTTGCCCCAAGCGTTATACTTTTTGGGCGATATACCTTAACCGAATTGGCATCGTTCACTACATCAATTCTTTCTGATTCATATAATTCCTTTTCATAATTAATTGGAAAAGGGTATATAACTCTACATTCTATACCCATATCTGCAAATTGATGTATTAAATGCTGATAAAACACTGCGGATTTAGGTTTCTTATGCGTAGGATATTCTCCAGCTAAAAAGCAGATTTTGTTAATTCCCATTACTGCACCTTTCCTTGCTTTAACTTAGAATTTAAAACCATAACATGACTTCCTGTATTTTCTGTTAACCAAATAACCAAAGTATTTTAATAGTGTTATAATATTTATACGTTCCTTCATTATTAATTTAATTGCCTCAAATAGTCTTTTTTCATATATATATAACTTTATCAATTCAAGGTACTTAGATAAGTAAATTTTTCTCCCCTCTTTTTTTGGAAATTCATTTATCTTATCTTTGAAGGTTGCCGAAAAGTGATTAATGCATTCTTTATACTTGGTGGAATTAGCCATATTTGATCTATCCTCCAAATGAACATTGAGGAGATACGAATTTATAGCTGAAATTTTTCCTTTTTCAGCAACTCTAATTAGAAATTCTAAATCTTGCATTCTATTAAATGACTCATCAAATCCATTAATATCCTTTACGATTTTACTACGTACGAATAAGTTTGATCCTGAATTGAAAAACAACTCATTCTTAAAGACTTCCAAATAAATATTTCCTGATTTAACATCGGTAGATTTATCAATTAACTTACCATCTATAAATCGATTAATTAATGTATAACAAGCAACCCATGAATCATCCAATTTCTCCATGCACTCAACTTGCTTTTCAATTTTCTTTGGCAAAAATTCATCATCATCATCCAAAAAGGTAATGTAATCTCCTACAGAGTTAAAAATCCCAGTATTCCTAGCCGAGGAACCATTTTTATTTACTTTATGTTTAACGTATTTAATTTTTTGATCATTAATTTGATTCATTAATTCTTCAGTTTCAATTCTATATTCGTCGCCATCATTATTGTCATCAACCACTATAAGTTCGATATTTTTATAGGTCTGGTTAAGAACACTATTAATGGCCCTCAATAAATACTTAGGTCTTTTATAGGTCGGCATTATTACTGACACTTTTGGATTGCGTTTCATAATAAGTACTCCTATCCACAATTGAGGTATAAATTTCTGCCATTTTCTCTTTAATAATTCCTTTGTCAAATTGCTTTACTTTTTCCAAATTATTGTTACCCATATATCGACTCAATTTATCGACCCTAATTAGTTTTTCTATGCTATGTGTAAAACCATTTACGTTGTCCGGTTCAATTAAATATCCGTTTTTACCATCTTCAATTAAGTCTGTATTTCCCCTAATTGATGAACAAACCACTGGCAATCCCGCTGCCATAGCTTCCATTGTAGAAACAGGTAGACCCTCTTGATAGGAAGGAAATACAAACAAGTCCGAGACCATACATATTTCAGGAATATCATTTCTATATCCCAGGAATCTCACCTTTGATTCAAGACCAAGAGACCTAGTTAGCCCGCTCAAATAGCTTTCCAATTCACCCTTGCCACATATTAGGTATATGAAGTTTAAATCATTAATCTTCGCAAGTGCCTTCAAGACAGTTTCATGGTTTTTTCTCTTTATCATCTCACCAATTGAAAGAAGGACTACTGCATCATTGGATATTCCCAATTCCTTACGCTTTTTGCCTTTATTTAAAGCCATATTATTAAATTTATTAGTGTCAATACCAATACCCGGAACGCGTACGACTTTCTTTGCTTTAAATTTTTTGGCCGCTCCATAGTCCTCCTCGTTAATCGTTATAAGAACCTCAGTGTACCTTGATAAAAATTTCTCGACAGGATAATAAAAAAGCCAATTAGTAATGGGGGCACCTTTATAAAAATGAAATCCATGAGCAGTATATATAACAGAAGAAATTCCTAGAGATCTAGCTGCTAGTCTAGCCAATACCCCTCCCATGGGAGAGTGACAATGTATTGCATCAAAGTCTTCCGATTTCATGATTCTTTTTAACTGCTTATACGCCTTAATATTTTTTAACGAAAATGGAGATCGCTGAATATCAAATGGGTGTCTGATAATATCTAATGCATCTAACCGTTCGTTTGCATCACTAAAATTTGCTGCCGCATGAATCTCATATCCTAATGACTTCAAGACTTCTATATTCCCTTGTTCAAACAGATAAAACTGTCTACTCACAGTTGAAACAATTAAAATTTTTTTCATTTACTTCTAACCTCAATCAAATTTATAAATTCCATAGATGGTAAACCTGATGACAGCCTGTCTGTTTACATCCAACTTTATGATAAAAATTTATTGCACCCCTATTTCGCACTTGGGTACCAACTTGAATTTTATGAATATCTTTAGCCTTTGCAGAATACTCTACTGACTTGAACAAACTCGTTCCAATACCTTTTTTAGCAAAATGTTGAGAGACAGCGATAAGTTCTATCACACAGGAACCGCTGGAATAAGAGTGTAATAAAAAACCATTTATTTCACCATTATCGTCTTTAGATAGCGCATAGTATTTATCGGGATTATTGAATGAATTTATAATCCATTGACGATATACTTGATTTCCACCACGTTCCTCAAAATTAGGATCCTCTGTAAACTTTGAAAACTGGAAATTTGCAATTTCAATCACTTGCTCATTTCTTTTTAAAGACTGAAGAATAGTAACGTTTTGTGGCGTTTCCCATTCATTTTTAACTTCTTTTACAAACTGAATGTTTACATCAGCTAAAAATGCGGATGTATCTTTTCCTATAATTTGTGCATTAGCAGGTTCAGAGTTTTGATTAACAATTGATATAAATTGATACTTCTTCAGTTTAGTTTGTAATTCATCCCACTCATTTAACGATAGTGGCCTATTTAGAATAGTCTTAGCGCAAGTGACTCCAAAAAAATCAGTATCCCATTTTAACTCATGGAAGGTTACCGCATTTTCTGTATTGTTCTCCTCCATAGATACTTCATCCCTTTCACATTCACGTGCCAGTTTTCTTATTTGGGTCAGTATTATTATCCGTTACAAATACATCTTCACGTCTCAAGACAGTTATTGCCGTTTTAAAGAATATCTTAATATCAAACCAACAAGATAAGTGATCAATATAGTAAATATCATTTTGAATTCTATTTTTCCATGGTAGGGTATTTCTATAATAAGCTTGATTATACCCTGTTACACCTGGCCTGATTTCTAGCTTCCGTGCTTCATTTCCCTCATATAATCTGCGGTGTTCAGGCAAATCAGGTCTAGGACCGATGATACTCATATCGCCTTTAATAATATTTAACAGCTGCGGTGACTCATCCAGACTTGTCTTTCGAATAAACTTCCCTATCCTAGTTAATCTAGGGTCACCTTCTGCATTAAAAGTTGAACCATCTTCGTTTCGAAGGTCAGGAGCATTTACCTTCATAGAGCGGAATTTATACATCTTAAATATTTTTCCGTTCTTTCCTAACCTTGGAGCATTATAGAAGACCGGACCTTTGTCTTGGAAGTGAATTATTGGTCCAATAATTATTAGGATAACAAACCAAAATGGTAGGGCAAATAATGATAGAATTAAATCAAATATTCTTTTAAAGAAATTCTTATACATTCAGTCATCCCGCCTTAACAATGTCTATTACCCTTATAAAATTGTCAATCACATATTCCACATCCCCATCACTCAACAAAGTATGAAGTGGAAGTGTAATTTCATTAACATATTGATTGTAGGCATTTGGATAATCTTCAATATCAAACTCCAAATTCCTATACGCTGTAAACATAGGTAAAGGCTTATAATGAACGTTACATGTAACACCCACCTCAGCCATTTTAACAATTATTTCATTTCTTTCTGCTTCACTAATCCCTGGAATCCTTAATAAATAAAGATGACCGGAGGAAGCAAAATCTTCACCGTAATGTTGCAAGCTTTGAACACCTAATGGTAAAAGAGTATTATCATACTTCTCGACAATTTTTTTACGCCTTTCTAACAATCCCTCATACCTATTAAGCTGTACCATACCAAAACTAGCCATAATATCCGTCATATTGCACTTGTATGCCGGATAGACGATATCGTATTCCCATGCACCTTTTTTAGACTTGGCAAGTGCATCTTTTGACTGACCATGAAGGCTATATAGCATAAATTGTTTATAAAGCCATTCATCAACCAATCCAAGGTCTTTGTTCCATACAACTGCACCGCCTTCTGCAGTCGTTAAGTTTTTAACAGCATGGAAAGAGAAGCAAGTAAAATCTGCAACCTGCCCACATTTTCTTCCTTTTCTCTCTGCTCCGAATGCATGAGCACCATCGGCCATCACTATGACCCTATTAAATGAATCCTGAAGTTCATTATTAGCTTTGAATAGGTGCTGCTTACTTTTTACTACATCAAATATCGTATCGTAATCACACATTTTCCCGGCTATATCAACAGGTATAATAACTTTAGTTTTCTCAGTTATCGTATCCGCAAGTTGTAAATAATCCATTTCAAAAGAATTAGGCGCAGTATCTACTAGAACAATTTTTGCTCCCACATGTTCTATAACCGATGCAGACGCTGTATAAGTATATGCTGATGTAATTACCTCATCTCCTGGACCTACCCCTAGAATACGAAGAGTGAGTTCCATAGCGGATGTAGCAGAATTTAAGCAAACAGCTGTATTAGTACCAATATATTCTGCGATTCTCTTTTCAAATTCTTTGGTTTTTGGCCCCGTTGTTACCCAACCAGATTTTATTGTTTTTATAACTTCCTCAATTTCTCTATCTGTTATATCTGGAGGAGAAAATGATATATTTCTAAAACTGGTTTCAATCGTCATATTACTTTCCTCGCTTTATTTCAGATAAAATATTTATTTGCTCGGTATTGAACTGGATTATCTTTAACCCAATTAACTGCCAAACAACTAAATAATCTTCGGAAAGACCATTTCTATCTACAATGAATAGTAGGGAAACAGAATAACCTTTCCTACTATTGCACTATGCTTTTAATGTCATTTTACCTATCTTCTTAGCTAGATAATCATACAACTCATCCCGAATCTCCTCATTCTCCAAAGCGAGGTCTACCGTTGTTTTCACAAAACCCAACTTCTCACCAACATCATACCGCTTGCCTTCAAAGTCATACGCGTATACGTGTTGCTGCTGATTCAAATGCTGAATCGCATCGGTCAACTGGATCTCGCCACCAGCACCCGTTTCCTGCTTATCCAGGAATTCGAATATTTCTGGTGTCAATATGTAACGACCCATGATTGCCAGATTAGAAGGCGCAGTTCCTTGTTTTGGCTTTTCCACAAAGTGATTGACTTGATAACGTCGACCTTCAATCGTACTTGGATCAACAATGCCGTAACGATGGGTTTCCTCCGCCGGCACTTGCTGTACGCCAACCACGGAGCTTTGTATTTCTTCAAACTGTTGAATGAGCTGTTTCAAACACGGTGTTTCTGCCTGAACAATATCATCACCTAAAAGTACAGCAAATGGCTCATCACCAATAAATTTCCGAGCACACCATACTGCATGACCTAACCCTTTTGGCTCTTTTTGCCGAATATAATGAATATCGACCTTGGACGGTTGCTTAACCTTTTCCAGTAGATCAAACTTCTCCTTTTTCATCAAATTATCTTCCAACTCGAAGTTATTATCAAAATGATCTTCAATCGCACGTTTACCTTTACCCGTGACAATGATAATGTCCTCGATTCCGGATGCTATTGCTTCTTCAATAATATATTGAATCGTTGGCTTATCAACAATGGGTAACATTTCTTTTGGCATTGCTTTGGTTGCGGGCAGGAATCTTGTTCCCAGACCTGCAGCTGGAATAATTGCCTTTTTCACTGTTTTCAATACGATGACCCCCCATGGATAGAATTCCGTTATTTATATTATTCTATTTATCATATAACCTTGTGTTAAATATCATTCTTTATTTAGGAAGATTCATGAACCGCCATTAACGTGTGTTTCGTATGCGCGATCCGTAACAATTCCTCTTTCAGATCAACAGCCGGGTATGCTTCAAACTGTTCAATGAATGATCGAAAAAGTCTGGCGTCCACGGCACTTGTCCGTCCCACATAAATCTTCTCATACACTTCCCCAGGATGAACGTCCTTGTCGCTAAGCAGTTCTTCATACATCTTCTCACCAGGGCGAATGCCTGTGAACTTGATTGGAATTTCTTCTTCGGTGTATCCGGATAGTTTGATCAAATTCCGTGCTAAATCAACAATTTTCACGGGGTCGCCCATATCCAGGACAAAGATTTCGCCACCCTTTGCCAGTGTCCCCGCTTGAATCACCAAACGGGAGGCTTCTGGAATGGTCATAAAGTATCGGGTGATGTCTGGATGTGTCACTGTAATTGGTCCACCGTGTTCAATTTGTTTTTTAAACAACGGAATCACACTGCCACGGCTGCCGAGGACATTGCCAAAGCGGACGGCAACAAATTTCGTCTTGCTTCGGGTCGCCATATCCTGAACAACCATTTCCGCAACCCGCTTCGTTGCCCCCATGACATTAGTCGGGTTGACGGCTTTATCAGTTGATACCATCACAAATGTTTGAACGCCAAATGTATCAGCTGCTTCTGCGACATTTTTTGTGCCGATGACATTGTTTTTCACCGCTTCATGCGGATTATATTCCATCATCGGTACATGCTTATGGGCTGCGGCATGGTAGATAAACGTTGGCTGATGGGCTTCAACAATGTCAAAGATGCGCTGGCGGTCCTGGACGTCACCAATAATCGGGACAATCTCGGTTTCGGTCTCCCCATGGACTTCTTTTAGTTCCATATCAATCGAATAAATGCTGAATTCTCCATGACCCACAAGTAGGATTTTACCGGGACTAAACCGCATCAACTGACGGCAAATTTCCGAACCAATCGATCCGCCCGCTCCAGTGACCATGACCGTATTACCGGTAACATATTCCGAGATCGCATCAATATCAAGCTTGACTGGCTCGCGACCCAATAAATCCTCAACCTCAACATTTTTCAGATGACTGACCGATACTTTTCCCGTCATTAAATCCTCAATTTTCGGGATCATTTGCACCTTGGTATTGGTTTTATTACATTCAACCACAATTTTCTCGAGTGCGCCATTATGTAACGATGGAATCGCGATTACAATATGTTCGATCGCCATATCTTTTACGAGTCGCTGAATATCTTTTACAACACCGGCAACTGGCAGATTAAATAATTGCATTTTTTGCTTGGACGGATCATCATCGACAAACGCAACCGGCAATAATTCCGCATTGTTCTGGTCATTTTTTAACTGACGGACAATCATTGCACCCGCTGACCCGGCGCCAACAATCAACGTCCGCTTCTTATTCGTATTAGTTGCTATGTATCTGTCACGGAACACGCGCCATATAAATCGCGACCCACCGATTAAAATAATGTGCAACAACCATGTCACAAGCAACGCTCTTTTATAAATTTGAAAATCATTTACTAAATATTGCACGATTCCTGCCGATATAATAGAGAGAGTAATTGCTTTAACAATCGCTTTTAATTCGCCGACACTGGCATAGGCCCATACTTTGTTATATAGCTTATAAACAAATGCAAAGACATGATGAAAGATTAATAGTGCAACCGCGCTAATAATGAGTGCAGGCATATCCAATATGTCAAGCGTTGGATAAACAATCCATGCCGCCACAAAGATCGCAAACGACACAATAATCGAGTCGAGCAGGATCAGCAGGGTCATTCGTGTACGAT
>NZ_JBPPZG010000025.1:0-29883 GCF_051918545.1 Pseudogracilibacillus amylolyticus (SeqCode)
GAACAAAAAGAAGAAACACAAAAGGAACTAGAGCAAAAGACGAAATCACAAGATAGTAATAAGAACGATCACAATATGCACAATGAAGAAAAAGGACAGGATAATAATGGCGGCCCTTCTTCCGCTTCGGATCCCAACTCTTCCAACTTGGAAATTGTAAGTCCAGAAGATGATGATGAAGATGCGCTAGAACCTAATGAATACTTTGTTACTACAATTCAAGACAATGAAGTAACAGGTGAAAAGGAATATACGTTTCAGATAAAACAATTAAAACATGATTATTTAGTCAGAAATGTTGATGTGTCACTCGACTCTGAAGCTGGCGAAGTAATGGAACTATCTGAGGATTACAGTAAACCAGTTGTAGCTAAAGTCAACTTATCCACAGGTGAAAATAAAATATCTGTTGCAGTAACTTACGAAGATGACATAGGTACTACTTTTACTGTTTTAAGAAATTATCTCGTTATTTATGATGAAAAGAGTATTGTTATTGAAACAGATTTGCAAGATCAAGAGGTTTATGAAGAAACACTTGCATTTAAAGCAACTGCTACCATCGAGGATAAGAAAATTCCTGTGCAAGTTATCGTGAAACAAGGAAATGATGAAACAAAGCTTGAGGAACAAGAAGATAATCAATATGTTGCTACGCTTCATGAAGGTAAAAATAACATCACTATTCAGGCGGAGGCTAATGGAAGACAAGCTGTCAAAGAATTTACGATCGATTATTATAAGCTTGATCTTAAAATCGAAACGAATTTAACAAAATATAACGATAAAACGGTTAAAAATAAGTCATTCGATTTCATGGCAAAAGCGTTTGATGGTGAAGAAGAAATAGATATATCTGTAGCCCATAACGAAACGTCATTGCAAAGTGATGATGGGAAATACAATGTCTCACTAAAAGAAGGTAAAAATACATTTTATTTAGAAGCGGTTAAAGGTGCAATGTCCCATTCGGAAACATACAGCGTGTTTTATGAACCAGAAGCTGTCGGTGGAGAAGAGGATAACGATGAAGATAACCACGCACCAACGATTACGGTCTCTGATATCACAGATGGAGAAACGATTAATAACTCTATACGGACATTTCATGTAAAGGTAAAAAATTACCGAGGGGAATCAATTACAGGATCTGGGAAAATTCATGTCACGAACAATGGAGAAGACGTGCCGCGAGATCATACAGACTCCCAACAAATTAGCTTTAAATTACAAATTAAAGAGGGAACAAATCATATTGTTATCCATGCGGAAGATGCAGAAGGAAATACAGCGACTAAAGAACTTACTATTACTGGGAAAGTCGGAGAAGACGGTTCCCCAGCAGGTACCATCACTATAAGTATGGAGGCGACTACGATTGGACTAGGCTATTTAATCTCACCTCAACAAATGGAGATATACCAAGGAGAACGTGCTACTTACGTTATTGATAGATTATTAAAAGATCACGGGTTCCAATTTAGCATTACTGGTAAAAACGATGACAGATTCTACTTAGAAGCAGTGTCAAAACCAGGTTTAGTTACGAACCCAAAGATTCCAGATGATTTACTAAATACACTTGAGAAACATAATGTCATTACAGATCCTAATAGTTATGATGCCAACTGGTTAGGAGAAATGGATTTTAATAATCTTTCAGGGTGGATGTACAGTGTCAATGGTGTGTATGCAAATGTGGGCTTTGCTGATTATTATTTTAAAGATGGTGATGTTGTAAGAATAAGATATACATTAGCGTTAGGCAATGATATTGGCGGAGGTTTAGATAATTTTCATAAAGAATGGTAATAAGAGGGGTATTGTTAGATGTTCATTTCAACTAAATTTTTCACGAATCTATTTTCAGCTTTATTCATTGTCCTTTTAGCTGTTGTAACACCTTTAAAAGGACATGCTATGGAAGCAAACGATTCGTTTGAGGCTGAAAGTCTTGTCGATTATATGGATGAAATTATCAATTGGAAGAAAGAAAATACAACCCAAAATAGAAATGCCCCCTTATTAAATGATCCATTTTTGGAACAGGCAGGAGAAACTGCTGTTGATTGGTATACCATTGGGCTTGGAAGAATTGGGGTAGATGATGATTATTCCGCTTATTTAGCGGTGATTAAAGATGTTGTAGAAAACCGCTATCAAACAGACGAAAAATTAAGTTCTGCTAAGGCTACTGAATGGCACCGAATTTCATTAGCCATTTTAGCCGCTGGCGGAGACCCGACGAAGATTGGGAAAACAGAAGATGGTAAAGTAATTAATCTAATTGCAGACGGGACTTATGCAAGAGGAGAAACGACTCGGTCACTAGGAGCTCAAGGGTTAAATGGTTGGATTTGGGGGTTAATTACGCTTGACAGTATGCGCTATATTGTTCCGGAAGATGCAAATGAAACGAGACAAAGCATGATTACAGAAATTTTACGTCATCAGCTAACAGATGGAGGTTTTGCACTTCACATCGAACCAACATCAGATGTCGATATGACTGCGATGGCTATTCAAGCATTAGCTCCTTATTATAATAGTGAAGAAACGTATACGTATACACAAATTGCTACAGATGAAACAGTAAAGAAAAAAGTTCGGGAAGTAGTAGATGAGGCATTAACCGTGCTGTCAAACGCTCAGAAGGAGGATGGAGGTTTTGAAAGTCATGGAATCTCTAATGCGGAAAGTATCGCTCAAGTTATTGTTGCATTAACAGCATTAGGTGTCGACCCATTGAAGGATGAGCGGTTTATTAAACAGGAAAATACACTTTTAGATGCCTTGTTGAAATTTCAGATGAGTGATGGCGGTTTTATCCATTCAGAAATGTATGATGAAGAAAATCCAATGACTTTACCAGATGAATCAAATGCAATGGCAAGTGAACAAGTGTTATATACATTTGCAGCCATGTACCGTTATTATTACAATTATCGAACGCTTTATGATTTTCGAGAAGAAATGAGTATGGAATTAAAGGAAAAAATAACAGCCATTAACCAATCGATTGAAGCTATTCCAGAAAACCCAGATTCACAATTGATTCAACGTATCTTTTCCGATTATTTAGAGATTCCGATTGAAGAGCGGTCCTATGTATACAACTATTATCAACTAGCAGAGGCGATGGATAACCTTGGAATAGACAACACATCCGAACCATTTGCTGAAAATATGGGGATAAATAATGATGGAAAAGGTACGATTACATCGCTAATTAATGAGGAAAAAACGATCGCAACGGATGCTAAATTTACTGAAGAGGATGCACGTCATGTTGCTCAAATAGCAGATGAGGAAAAATCGACGGAGCACTATGTTGAAGTAGTCAAGTTAATTGAAAAACTCGATAACGCAACCAATGCGGAAGAATATGAACATCTAAGCGCGGATCTTCAAGAAATAAAAAGTGAAATTGAAAACATCGAAGCGGAAATTCAATCCATTAATGAAACCATTTTAGATGAATTGTATCCGTTCAGTAACGTGTCACCAAAAGATAAGGAAATTGTCGAAAATATAATTACGCGCTATCAACAGCTAAGTCCATATGATCAAGAGAAGGTTCAAGGATATGAAGACGTAGAAAGAGCCGAAATTCAAATTAAAAATGGCATCCGTTCCCGTTATATTGGGATTGCAATAAGTGTTTTAATTATAGGAATGAGTTTTATTTTGATAAACAGATATCGAAAAAGGAAACGTGAAAAAATGCAACAGAACATGATTGTAGATGAAGAAGCGTAAGGGGGCGATAAAACTGCGAAAAGATATACTTGTTGTAGCTTTTATTGTTCTTCTCGTCACCGTTCTAGTATCAGGCACAAAAATACAATCCGTAGAAGAGTACTATTTAACGCATATTGATGATATTACCGAGGATTCAGAAACGGTTTTTATTCGTATTGAAGCAAGCACTCTGTTAGATAACTGGGAGAAATTAGATCCGGCCTTGCAATCTACAAAATATGTACCAGAAGATGGAGTCATATTGGAACGATCTGAGTATGTTTTAAGACCGAATGATACCGTCTTTGATATTTTACAAAGAACAGTCCGTCATAACAAAATTCATATGGAGTTTCAAGGCGCAAATGAAAATACATATAAAAGCGTCTATATTCAAGGGATTAACCATTTGTACGAATTTTCCGCAGGTCCATTAAGCGGATGGATGTATAAGGTTAATGGTGAGTTTCCTAATCATGGTGTGAATACATATGAATTAGAAGATGGAGATGAAATAGAATTTTCGTATACATGTGATTTAGGACGAGACCTAGATCCAGTGTATGCAGAGTAAAAGAGTGATAGACAATGAAAAGTTTTGCTAGTTTTCATCCAATCGTTTTATTTTTGTATTACTTATCCGTTATTAGTGTTTCGATGTTTATGATTCATCCAATTATCGTTTTATTATCCCTAATCGGTTCATTGCTATTTTTTGCTTTCCATACACCGATGAGGATATTTTGGAAAGATGTCGGGTTTTACATGCTTGTCCTTTTACTAATTGCGATTACGAACCCGTTGTTTGTACATAAAGGAGAAACCATTCTGTTTTTTTTGAATGATAATCCAGTGACGTTAGAAGCAATTGTTTATGGAGTTTTCATAGCTATATTAATTGTTGCTGTTATTTTTTGGAGTAAATCATACAGTCAGTTAATGACTTCCGATAAGTTTGTTTATTTATTCGGTAAGGTAATTCCTAAACTTTCACTTGTTCTTTCGATGGCGTTACGATTTATCCCGATAGTAAAGTTGCAGATTAAAAAAGTAAATCAAGCTCAGAAGACGCTAGGATTATATACGAGTAACAGTATGACGGATCGTATACTAAGTGGAGTCCGAACATTTAATAGTATCATCACATGGTCACTAGAAAATGCCATTCAACAGGCAGATGCCATGAAAGCACGTGGGTATGGACTAAAGGGAAGGACCAATTTTTCATTATTTCGCTGGTCCGCTCGAGACACTGTGATCATTGCCATAATGGGGAGTTTATTTGGGGCAATTATGTATGTACAAAGCAAGCATTACTTTGATTTTATGTATTATCCTGTCTTATCAGAAATCTCTATTACATGGATATCTATAAGTCAATTTTTGATTGTATGCATTTTAATGATTTTACCGAGTCTTATCGAAATAAAGGAGAATCTTCAATGGAAATACTTAAAATCGAAAATGTAACATTCACATATCCTGAGCAAGAAAACCCTGTTTTAAACTCAATTGATTTATCGATAAAAGCAGGGGAATTTGTTGTTTTGTTCGGTGAATCGGGTTCAGGAAAAACGACATTGCTAAAAATGTTAAAACGTGAAGTCACTCCGCATGGGAAAAGGACAGGCACTATTTATTTTCAAGGAAAAGCATTAGAGGAACTTGATGATCGGACCGCTGCAAGTGAAATCGGCTACGTGATGCAAAATCCAGAAATCCAAATGGTTACAGATAAAGTATGGCATGAGCTCGCATTTGGACTAGAAAATATTGGCACCCCAACGCAAGTTATCCGCAGGCGTGTTGGGGAGATTGCTAATTATTTTGGTATCCATACTTGGTTTCGAGAACGGACAACTAATTTGTCTGGTGGACAAAAACAATTAGTAAATTTAGCATCTATTATGGTTGCTGATCCCAAGGTATTAATTTTAGATGAACCGACTTCGCAACTTGATCCAATTGCTGCAACTAATTTTATCGAAACGTTAAAAAAGTTAAATCAAGATTTAGGAATGACAATTATTGTAGCAGAACATCGATTAGAGGACGTTTTACCTTTGGCCGATCAAGTTATCATGCTGGAAAAGGGTAACTTATTATTTACGGATCAACCGCGTAAAATTGGGGAACGATTGTTGAGCCTTGATGAAGAACACCCATTGTTTTTTGCTTTACCAACTGCGATGAAAATATTCCATCGTTTGCATGGAGCTGGGAAAGTTCCTATTACAGTTAAAGAAGGTAAAGAATTTTTAAGTGATCATTTTAGTCATATACCAAAGACCATAGATAGACCAAAAACTGATCAACATCAAGAACCAATTATAGAATTGAAAAACGTGTGGTTTCGTTATGAACGTGAATTACCGGATATTGTAGCGGGGGTAAATTTGACTATTCATAAAGGGGAGATTTTGTCTATTTTAGGTGGGAATGGATCTGGTAAAACAACCTTATTACAAGTGATAGCAGGACAAAATCGGGCTTACCGTGGAAATGTAGTGATTAATGGGAAGAAAATTCAAAAGTATAAAGGAAAAGAATTGTACCAGCATCATCTCGCTGTGTTACCCCAAGATCCTCAGACAGTTTTCTTAAAAGGAACCGTACGTGAAGACTATAAAGAAATAGCGAAAGTTCTTCGTTATTCTGAGGAGAAAATGGAGCAGCTAACCATACATATTGCTGAAAAATTATCAATTACCCATTTATTGGATAAACATCCATATGATCTAAGTGGGGGAGAACAACAAAAAGCCGCACTAGGAAAAGTGTTATTATTACAGCCGAAAATTCTATTACTAGATGAACCAACAAAAGGGATCGATGCGTTTGCTAAAAAAACCTTACAATCTATTATAAAAGACTTGCAAAGCGAAGGGTTAACGATCATTCTTGTCACACATGATATTGAATTTGCCGCTGCTACTTCCGATCGAGTCGGCCTATTTTTTGATCGAGAATTAATATCTGTCGATACACCGACTGAATTTTTTTCCAACAATAATTATTACACGACTGTTGCTAGTCGTATGTCACGACATTTATGTAAACATACGATTACTGACGAAGAAATCATTGAAGTTTGTCAACAGTATGAGGAAGTAAACGTATGAAACGGTGGATTAATTATAGTGTCCTATTGTTAATTATCCCAATAACGATTTGGCTTGGGATTACGTTGTTCGCTGACCGAAGTTATGTATTTATTTCATTGGTAATCGTTTTGTTGACATTACTACCTTTTTTTATAACTTTTGAAAAACGACAAACAAGTACACGCTTACTCGTAGTCTTAGCTGTTTTAGTCGCACTATCTGTCGTCGGTCGCTTTTTATTTGCAGCAATTCCAGGGTTTAAGCCGGTAACTGCTATTGTTATATTATCCGCTATTTACTTTGGAGCGGAGGCTGGCTTTCTTGTTGGAGCATTAACGGCACTTATATCTAATATTTATTTTGGCCAAGGACCTTGGACACCATTTCAAATGTTCGCTTGGGGAATCATTGGATTTTCTGCTGGTCTTCCGTTGATAAGAAGACTGCTTGTAAAAAGTAAACTCGCTTTACTTTTAATCGGTATGTTTTCGGGAATTTTCTTTTCATTACTAATGGATATTTGGACTGTTTTATCCATCGATGGAACATTTAATTGGAAACGGTATGTAACAGCGGTTGGTTTATCGGTACCTTTTATGATTACTTATGCAATTTCAAATGTGATTTTTTTATTTCTAACAATTAAACCAATCGGTGAAAAACTAGCAAGAATTAAAATGAAATATGGTATATAAAGGAATGGGGGAGTATTTAGATGATAACTAAAACAGAACAAGTCATCAACCAAGTAAAAAAAGTCATTATTGGAAAGGACGAGATTGCCAAAAAAGTATTTATGGCCATACTTGCAGGGGGGCATGTGTTGCTAGAAGATATTCCCGGTGTTGGTAAAACGACACTTGCTCTTGCTTTTAGCAAAGTAATGGGCCTTGATTTTAATCGGATTCAATTTACGCCAGATGTCATTGCTTCCGATGTGGTTGGATTTACAATGTATGATAAAAATAAAGAAGAATTTGTTTTCAAACAAGGGGCAGTAATGTGTAATTTGTTATTAGCGGACGAAATCAACCGTACTACGAGTAGGACGCAATCGGCCTTACTGGAAGTGATGGAGGAAAAAAATGTAACGGTAGATGGAATGACATATACATTACCAAAGCCGTTTCATGTGATTGCGACACAAAATCCGATTGGTTCCTATGGGACACAAATGTTGCCACAGTCTCAGTTGGATCGGTTTATGCTTAAAACTAGTATCGGTTATCCTGATTTTGCTAGTCAAGTAGAAATTTTAAAAGACCGCCAAACAACCCAGCCGCTTGATGAAGTCAAAGCAGTTATATCCAAAGAAGAATTAATTGAGATGCAACATGAAGTCAGTCATATTCATGTGGCAGAGGAAATTTTAACATATATTACAAGTTTAACAGTGGCAACAAGGGAACATCCACTCATCATACAAGGGGTAAGTCCAAGAGGAGCATTGGCACTTAGCCGTATCGCAAAAGCGCATGCATATATAGCGGGAAGAGATTATGTCATTCCAGAAGATGTAATAGAAATGTTTGTTGATACGTGCAATCATCGAATCGTTTTAGAGCAGAAAGCGCAAGTTTCAAAAAATGGCCCGTCTACTATTCTAAATGACATTATGAATGAAATAAAATCACCAGACAATAGAATACATGTATAACTTGGCGGTGGAAAAAAATGATTATATCTAGATTGCAAGTTTTTGTGATTTTGCTGCTTATGATAGGTTTTTATATTTTTTCGGAATCGTATGTTGCGCTTTATTTGTTAATGGTTACGATTATCTTAATTCTTACTTCATTTATTATTTTAATGATTCATAGAAGGAAAATTACAATCGAGATCCAGGCACCTATATCAACGTATAAAAATGAAAACGGTGATATGTACATAAAACTTATTAACAGAAGTATCTTTCCTAGTATGAAAATTAAAAGTACGATCCTTTTTCATAATCAATTAACGAATGAAACGTTAAAAGAAGAAATTTATTTAACAGGAAAAGGTAGGGAAAATAAGAACGTTTTAACGAAATGGAAGAGTAAACATATTGGTCATATTACTGCTGAAGTAATGGCGATATCTTTATATGATTATTTCAATATTTTTTCAATGTCCATACCTGCTTCATCCAAAACTGATTTTTATGTTTTACCTCACTGTTTTAACATTGATGTTGTAAAGAAAACGTTAGCTATGGGACAGGGCGATACTCCCGTTTACTCAAGCAGAGAGAGCATGGAGGCTATGGAAATGATAGGGTTAAAAGAATATGAAGAAGGTGACCAGGCAAAACGAATTCATTGGAAATTGTCGACGAAATTAGACCGATTAATCGTTAAAGAATTTAGTAACCCGGTAGATGATACTATTTTTATACTTTATGAAAATGGTATTCAAAGTGATGCTGACGCAATAAATGCAAGTATAGAAGTGTTTTTATCGTTATCCAAATCGTTATTGGAAAATAAGTATGAACATACAATGGCTTGGTTTGATCATGAATCAGATCAATTAAGAATAGAAAAAGTATATTCATTTGAGCAGCTATTGAACTTACAAAGCTTAATTTTATCGATCAATCATAAAGAGAACGATAGCACTTCATTAAGCGAATTCATTGCTTTAGATTTGAGAAAACGGTATGCACAACAATTTTATATCACATCTGCCAATACTATATCGACAGAAGAGATATTAGTAAATACAGGAATGACGCCATTAATATGTGCAACTCAAAGGGATCGTACTGAACTAGCAAATGAAAAAGTAATTGTTTTTACACCCGATACAGCGGAAACGGATTTGCACCAACTGACAATGTAAGGAGTTATGTCACATGGATACAGAGCAATTAGCAAATGGTACTAACATACAGTTGTCTTTCAACAAAGTTAATCAGAAAGATGGTAAAGGATATGATCTGATCCAAATCGTTTTAGCTACTATAATGTTGGCACTTTTGATTAGGTGTGTCACTACGACCTTTCTTTTAAACGATATTTCTTTATTTGTCTATGTCGCTGGCATCGCTTTTACTGTACTTTTATTTTATTTGAGAAAAAGCAGATTAAGAATCATTGGGTTACTGATGTTTCTAATGGTCTTGCTATTTATCCTGTTTAATCAATATACCGTAAGTGGTTTAATTTTATTATTTAATCATCTGGTAGAATTAGTCGGATTGAATACAGGATTAATATTTTCCCAGTATGAAATCACGCTCTCAACAGAATTAGAAAATTTGGCAGTAAATATAATGATGATTTATGTTGGACTATTTCTTTCTATTATTTGTTATTATGCTGTGCAGAGAAACAGGTCTATTTTTATTTTGCTATTCATAATACCGCTGTTTATTTTTCAAGCTATTTTTCATACAGGGGAGTTGTATACGAATAGTTTACTAGGTATCATATTTATTTTTATTTTCTTGAAAACTACGAACGACAAGCATGCTATAGTTGGAAGCGGCAAAAGTGTCGCATTTACTTTCGTAGTGACTATTCTCCTAATCATAACGGGGATAATTAGTATGATAATGTTAATCGTAAAGCCAGTGGATGGATATGAAAAAAATAATCATGTTTCTCATATAGAAGATGCTTTAAAACAAAAGGCAGCTGACGTTCGTTATGAAAAAAGCAAAGTACACTCATTTACAGAAGGCGATTTCACCAAGCTTGGTGAGTTAGAATTAAAAGAAGATATAGCACTGGAAGTTATGATGGAACAGCCAACTTCTATTTATTTACGAGGATTTACTGGTTCTACGTATACTAGTGAAGCATGGGAAAACTTAAATTATCAAGAAGTATACAAGTATAAGGATACATTTTACTGGTTAAATCAAGAGGATTTTCATGCGCTGAATCAGTTAAGCACGATAAATGAATTAGTCGAACAAAACGAATTAATGGAAAAAACACGTATAACCGTCCATAATTTAAATGGAAATAGTAAATATATTTACACACCATATGAATTGATAACGAACCCAGAAGAGTTACAGTCAGCGAAACTATTAAGTGATAATATGATCCAAGCCAACAATTTTTTTGGAGATCGAATATATACGTATGATGCCTATAAAAATCTAGTAAAGCATTATCCAACTCTGGCAAATGAGTTATATCGATTGTCAAATGCAGAGAAATCTACTAGTTATTTGAACAATGAACGTCATTATAATGAGTTTGTGTATAAGATGTATACGGAATTATCGGAAGAGGTAGAACATATAATAGGAAATCATTTACATGTAGAAGGTGATGCACCGGAACATATCGCATATGAAAAAGCCATTAATTATGTTAGAAATTACTTAGAGGAAAATATTTCCTATACACTAAATCCAGAACCATTACCGGAAAAGAAGGATTTTTTAATACATGTATTAGAAGATTCACAAGAAGGGTATGCGACACATTATGCTACAGTTGCAACGTTAATGTTTCGGTATTTAAATATTCCTTCCAGGTATGTAGAAGGATATATTGTTGCGCCGGAAGATATAGAAGGAAAAGAATCCTATGAAAAGATCGGCATAAAAGGGACAAATGCACATGCGTGGACAGAAATATATGTAGATAAAATTGGTTGGATACCACTTGAAATGACGCCACCGTATTATAAACGAATGGAACAAATAGATCTATCAAATTATCCTCAAGGAATGGAAAAGGAAAAAGAAACTAATCAGCAAGAATTAGTTACTGATACGTCGGCAGGGACACAAAAAATAAAGGATAAGGAACAAGAAGAACGTGAAGTTATCGATAAAAAAGAAGTTGACAGCCAATTTTCCTGGAAAAAGTTAACGGTAGCTGTGTTCATTGGTTTTCTGTCACTACTAGTATTAATTAGTCTTATTTACGTGATCATCAAGCGGATTCAACTTCTGAAACGAAAAAAATTATTTTCTGGTCCAAACTTAAATAAAGGAACGACGAAAATGTTTTCTTATATATTATTACTTTTTCATTATGATGGGATTAAAGAACGAGGTGGCTCCACCTACACGTATTTAAACGATATTCAACAAAAATATGGGGCTTCTTTTGCGGCAAGTTTTAAAGAAATTATTGCTATTAACCAGTCAGCGATATATAGTGGTAAGGCAACGACACTAGAAGAACATCAATTAGTAGATGAGTTTAAAGAGATTACGTTGAAAAAAGTGGTAAAATCAAAAAATATTTTCCAACGAGTCAAGATGAAATTTTGGGATTTTATTTATTAAACTGGGGTTCTCTTTTAATCAGAAAAGTTGAATAAACAGATGACATTCCCTATGATTTAATTAGTAAATAATTGAGGAGAGAGAAAACATCATGAACATAACAAAGTACAGACAGGCACAATATGACATCGATCCAATATATCTCGAGCGTTGGTCGCCACGCTCTTTTTCTTCAAAAGAAGTAGAAGCGGATAAGCTGAATGCAATTTTTGAAGCGGCACGTTGGGCGCCTTCTGCGGCGAATTGGCAACCGTGGAGATTTGTATATGCAAAAACGAAGGAAGATAGAGAAAAGTTCCTATCATTTATTAATGAAAATAACGTAGTATGGTGTAAAAATGCTCCCGTTCTTGTGGCGATTATTTCGAAAACGACACGAAACGAAGAAGGAGATCCCAATATTACACATGCGTTTGATACAGGGACTGCATGGGGATATTTAACACTCGAAGCAACTCGACAAGGATTAATTACACATGGAATGGGTGGCTTTGATCGTAAGAAAGCGAAGGAAGTCTTACAAGTTCCAGAAGAATATGAAGTTCAAGCAATTTTTGCATTAGGTTATTATGATCCGAATGTAGAATTACCCGAACGCCTCCAGAAGCGGGAACAGCCATCTGATCGCAATCCAATTACGAGTTTCGTTAGTGAAGGAATTTTTGAAAAATGATTACAACAACAGCTCATTTTCTTTTATAAGATAAATGAGCTGTTGTTTTTTCTGGAATAATGATCGGTTACAGTCATTAATAGGTTTTAATCGTTCGTCATCGGAACACCCGAGCATGGTAACGAATATCACCTAATCGTTCCCTTATTTCGTCAAAATGTCAAAGTTGGGGATTACCAAGTGTAAGCAACGACTAGTTGCAATCACGAAAACGATTCTTTCTAATGGCTAATCAATCGCGGAGTGAATTTCTTAAATTTATAATCTCAAGCAGCTCCATATCTGTTAATTCAGCAATTTTTTCATTTGAAAAGCCATCTTCCAATAGTTTTTTTGCAATGCTTATTTGGGCTTTTTTAAATCCTGCTATCTCACCTTTAATCTTTCTTTTTTTGCTTTCCTCAAATGCTATTATCTCTTCTTCTGTTAGTTCTTCCAATATACCAGCAAGGGTAGGTGATAACTCTGGTTTTTCCGCTTGCATCTGTTCTACACCTTCCTTTCTCACATAGTCAAGTAGCACATTTTTTAGTTCTTTATCAAGTTCACCTGGGGATTGTAGTAAATAATCAATGAAATAAAATAATGCAGTAATATAATTGCGAGTACCACATCCTTTTTTATTTACTATTTGTTTTGTTCCATTATACACGATCATTTGTTTCCTTAGAAGCGTTTAAAGAAAATTATTCGAAGATGTGGCTACAGTTAAATTAAAACAATTGCCACGATAAAAACCGAAAAAATAAATGTACTTAAACTGTATCTAACCGCTGTACGATATTTTTTGGCAAGAAGAAGCTGGACTACTTCGTTTCCGAATGTGGAAAATGTCGTGTAGGCTCCGCAAAATCCAACTCCTAAGAAGAGCCATATTATCTCTGGAATTGTTCCTTGCAAATATAATTTTAGTAGAACACCTAGAAATATGGAACCAGAAACATTAGCAATCCAAGTACCAATAAAATGTTTGTCGCATTTATTTGAAATGTAAAAACGCAGTATACTACCAAAAAAGCCGCCGATGGCAACGAGAAGGATTTGCAACATCATTTTTCAATCCCTTCTGTAGGTAGACGATAGGCAGATTTATATCCAAGATAACTCGCTAGCAAACCTACAAAAATGGTTAATAATAGATAAATAATGGATGAAAAGCTATTTGTATGAAAAAGCATGACAACTTCAACCGTAATAGTTGAAAATGTTGTATACGATCCAATAACCCCGGTTGTTAATGCAGTAAAAATGGCTGGAGCTAATTTTGTTTTAATTGTTGGATGAAATAAAATAAATGATAATAGAAAAGCCCCGGTAACATTTACAAATAATGTTGCCCAGGGGAAGCCTATAAAACTATTTGAATGTAATAGTAAGGAAATGAGATATCGCACACTGGAACCAATAACACCACCGATTCCAACAGCAAAATAAATCTTCACGATTAACGCCCCTTTATGCTGGCTGACAAGTTGGACAAAGTCCGTAAACTTCGAACTTATGACCATCAATTTTATATTTTGAAAGCAGTTGTTCCACATCATCCATTGGACACACATTAATCTTTTTTGTTTTGCCACATATATTACAGATGAAATGGTGATGATGATGGCTACCGCAATTCATACGAAAATGTTTTTCAGCATTTAGATCAGTAGATTCTAAGATACCTAAATCATGATATAAATGAAGATTTCGATAAACTGTATCAAAACTGATCCCTGGATAATTCAATTCCATAAATTTATATAAATCTTTAGCAGTATGATATTTATCTTCCTTTGCAAAAAATGATAATATATCTTCCCGACGCTTAGTCATTTTAAATCCTTGTTTTTGTAAGATTGAAATGGCTTCTTGTTTGTTCATTTTTCTACCACTCCTTTATGAAATGATAACCGTTTAAATACTAATGTAATCAAAAGTATCATGATTGCAACCATTACGATTGTCCCACCAGGAGGGATGCTTAAATAGTAACCAGTAATTAATCCGACGATTACTGCAGTTTCGGCAAAAATAATAGCGTAGAAGATGAGTTGTTTAAAACTCACTGCAATTCTCATCGCACTGGCCACTGGTAATGTCATTAAAGCTGATACTAATAACACGCCAACAATTCGAATCGATGCAGCAATAACGAGTGCTGTTAATACGATAAATAGAAAATGAATTCGCTTCGAATGAATCCCTGAAACGGTAGCATGCTCTTCATCAAAAGAAAGAGTTAATAATTCTTTGTAAAAAATGACAATCATTAAAATAATAAAAATTGATATTCCTAATATTGTAAAAAAGTCATTACGACTTACGGCAGAAACAGAGCCGAATAAATAATTAAATAAATCAGTATTGAATCCATTAGCTAATGAAATAAAAATAACACTTAGTCCAACTCCACCACTTAAAATTATTGGAATCCCAATTTCCTGATAAGCTTTATAGACGGAGCGCAATTTTTCAATTAAAATCGCTCCAATTACGGAAAATCCCATCCCACTGTATAAGGGACCTAAAGGAAGTGTCAGTTGCTTCTCAATGAATAATCCAAAAGCGATTCCAGCAAGTGTTACATGTGACAGGGCATCTGCCAAGAGAGAGAGTCGCCTTACAACTAGAAATGCCCCTAAGAGTGGTGCGACAATCCCGACTAAAAGGCCGGTTAAAAAAGTATGGCGTAAAAAGTCAAATTGAATAATATCACTTAACATAGCAACCTCCTTTTAATCATGGTCATGTACAATTACTTGTACCGGATGACCGTAAATTTCTGATAAGTATTCTGCTGATAGAGCAGAATATTCTTCTGACTTTCCATGGAAATGCAGTGTTTGATTCAAACAAACGATATTTGTAGCATATTTTGTCATTGCACCTGTATCATGGGTAACAAGTAACATTGTAATATTTTGTTTCACATTTAATTCATGAAGCAATTCATAAAAACGCTCGACATTACGGTAATCTATTCCGACAGTCGGTTCATCCAAAATTAATAACTTCGGTTCACTCACAAGCGCACGTGCAATAAAAACACGTTGTTGTTGTCCACCAGAAAGGTTTCCGATGTTTTGATAAGCATATTCTCCCATACCAACTTGATCAATAGCCTGCAACACTTTTTCTTTATGATTTTTTCTCATAAATTTAAAATAGCCAACTTTAGCCGTTAATCCCATTGCGACAACCTCGAATACAGTTGCCGGGAAGCCCTTGTTGAACGTATTTGCTTTTTGGGACACAAAACCAATCCGGTTCCAATCTTTAAACGCTTCAATTGGTTCATCTAGTAAATAGATAGACCCATGATCCGGTTTTAATAAACCTAAAATTATTTTTATTAAAGTAGTCTTTCCCCCACCATTTGGACCGACCAACCCCATAAACATTCCACGTTTAATATCAAGATTAACATCTCGTAAAACAGTCTTCTCTCCATAAGAATAATAGATATTTTCTAGCCTGATAACAGAATCTGACAATTTGTTTCCCTCCTTTACTTTTATCCAGGTAGTTTGTAATTTAACAACGAAGTTTGGCGTTTAACCACGGGAATTCCGAAATAACCACAGGGGAACCCGTTCCCCACGAAATTTACAAAATAACCACGGTCACAAGTTATTTTGTTGCTTGATCAAGCACTTCTAAATTTTTCTCCATTAAAGAGAGGTAATTTTCATTTTCTGCAATATCATCTTCAGTCAATACTTCTAAGTTATGAATGGTCAATCCCTCTGCATGAATATATTCTTGAATAATAGATGCTAAACGATTTGATCCTGTTTGTTCAAAAATAACATAGGTTAAATCTTCATTTTCAGCAAGGCGGGCAATCTCGGCTAAATCCTTTTGAGAAGGTTCATCACTAGAAGATAAGCCACTAATTGGAATTTGTTCGATCCCGTACCGTTCTTCCCAATACCCATAAGCTGCGTGAGAAACAAGAATCTGTTTATTATCCTTTTGCTCAAGTGTTGCAGTAAATTCTTCATCTAATATAGTTAAGTCTTTCTTTAATGCTTCAAAATTAGCTATATATTCGTCTTCATTCTCAGGGTGTAACGAAACAAGCTCGTCCTTAATAATTTCACCAATTTCGATCATACGGAGCGGATCTAACCATATATGCGGATCATGGTCACCGTGATCATGGCTGTGGTCATCATGTTCATCTTCCGCAAATAATTGTTCATGTTTTCCAATTTCTATAAAAAGTATATCCTGGGACTGTAGGGCGTCAGCCGCGGTTTCTGCAAAACTTTCCATACCAGCACCTAAATAGATAAACGCATCACCATTTGCAATCTCCGTAATTTCTTTTGAAGTAGGTTCATACGTATGGGCATCAACTCCCGGAGGATAGATTGATTTAACAACTGCTTCATCACCAGTAATTTCTTCAGCTATATATTGAATTGGATAAATGGATGTATAAATCAGTAATTGATCGTCACGAGTTTCATTTGTTGAATTACAAGCTGTTAATAATATAAAGAGCAAGAGTCCTAATAATACCTTACCTTTCAAAAAAATTCCCTCCTAAATAGAATGTTAACAGTATATCGTAATGGTTACGATTTGTAAACAGGAATGATTACGATTAATAACAGTATACGATTTCAAATCAACTATCATTACCTTTTAAATTTGATAATAAATAAAAGCATTCAATCTTAAGAAAAACAATTTGCATAAAACTGTATGATTAACTAAGATAAAGTAAAAAATTTAATATTAGTGTATCAACCAAATAGTTAGAAACCATAAAATTAATCGTTATTTTAGCAAAAAACATGATAGAATTTGATTAAATGAGGAACAATTGAATCAATAAGGAGTGCGTTATATGAATGTAGTTCTAGAGGTAAAAGGCATGAGTTGTGAAAACTGTGTAAAATCGGTAAAGGATGCTCTTGATGGTGTAAATGGGGTCGAACATGTAGAAGTTCATCTAGATAGTGAGAAAGTAACGATAAGATACGATCAGTCCGTTATTGATTTAAATACAATCTGTAACAAAATTGAAGAACAAGGGTATGATGTCATTCGTTAATAATTTAAAATGCAATAAATTGTACGTCAGAGGCATATTTGTAAGGTTAAATGAAATAAACGTGTCACTGAGCCGTGTATTATTGCTTTAAGCTCCAATGGAATCACTATACATGGAATGATATACTAAATGTAGGACTGGAGGGATATTTTCATGGTTACTGAAATGAAAACGACATCTTTTAAAGCGGTTACGGAGGAAGAATGGCGGGAGATTGCGACTAAATCTCTGCGTGGACTTCCTTTTGAAAAATTGGTTACGAAAACGCTTGAAGGGATCGATATTCAACCGCTTTATACGAAAGAAAAGTTTGCGATAGAAAATGAGTTACATGACACAATGCTTCAAACTATTCGTGGAGGAATCGAAAGTCCTGACTGGACGATTGCCCAACAATCTTATGAAACCAATTCCAAACAATTTTTACGGGAAATAAAAGAATCTCTGGATAAAGGTAACGAAGCTATTGTTTATAATGGAAAACGTCCCATAATATGGAAAGAAAATGATTTAAAAGAATTAGCGAAATTAGTCCAAATTTATCCTTTATATGCTTTTGATGTAGACGAGCAGGATGAATTGACAAAACTATTTTCATTTATTGATGAAAAAAATAGAAAAAATGTAACAGGTATTTTTACAGGAAGTGCGATTTTACCAGAAGGATATCATTTACTTCGGAGAATTTCTGCTAATACAATTCCTTATCATGAACGTGGTGCTGATAACATCACGGAACTTGCTATTACACTGGCGATCGCTGCAGAAGAAGCACAGAATTTTAATTCGTTTACGCAGTTTTTTAATCAATTTTCCGTTCGTTTTGCGATTGACACGCACTTTTTTATGGAAATTGCAAAACTTAGAGCATTTCGTGTTTTATGGCAAACATTTGCTCAAGCTTACGGATATGAAAAACCAAGCCGGGTGCCGATTGTTTCGGAAGCTTCGTTACGTACATATTCCAAATTAGATCCTTATGTAAATTTACTTCGCGCTGGAAATGAAGCTTTTTCGGCTGTGCTAGGTGGAACGGATGTATTAACGATTCATCCTCATAATGTGTTAACAGACATAACCCCATCCTCCGTACGAAATGCACGTAATATTCAGCTCGTTATAAAAGAAGAGACGCTTGTCCAATATGTGCTCGATCCATCGGGAGGTTCGTATTTTATTGATATGTTAACAAATGAAATGATCGAAAAAGCGTGGGCATATTTTCAAGAAATCGAACGTCTCGGAGGATTTTCTGCATATGTTTCAAGTGGGGTATTAGATGAAAAATTAGACCAATTGTATGAGGCACGAATGAAACTTGTTAGTTATCGCAAGAAATCTTTAATTGGTACAAATAATTATGCCGATGTAACGGAGATAGTTCCAGAAGATGTAGGACCTATCGAGGTTGAAAGAAGATTAGCAGAACCATATGAAAAATTGCGAAATCAATTTGCAAATAGCCAACCTAAAACAGTATTACTTACGTTTGGACAGTTGAAAGATTTTAAAGCCCGTGCGGATTTCGTGACAGGTTTCTTAGCAACTGCAGGAATTAAAACGGAAATGAGTCCAGCTTTTAACAATGTAGAAGAAGCAATTACCTGGATAAAGGCGAATGAATTTGATTATGGGATCATTTGCATTCCTCCAAAGGAAACCGAGACTGTAATGGAAAAACTGATTCGAGATTTTCCAGGAGAAAAGTGGATAGATGTAGCAGGTACATATGATGAGAAACTGGAAAAAGCATGGAAGCGTGCGGGTATATCTGGTTTTATATATCAAGGGCAAGACCAGTTGGCAAAATTAGAAAAGATACAGAAGCGTTGGGACGGGAGGCTGAAAAATGAAGAAGCCTGATTTTAACAAAATTAAACCATTACAAGTAGAAAATTCAGCAAATATTACAGTGGAAAAAGCGATAGAAACGAATGAAGGAATTGCCATAAAAAATGTGTATCAAGCAGAAGATGTAGAAGGGTTAGAACATTTAAACGATTATCCGGGAATTGCACCAAATACGAGAGGTCCATATCCGACAATGTATGTGACTAGACCTTGGACAGTAAGACAGTATGCAGGTTTTTCAACTGCTGAAGAAAGTAATGCATTTTACAGGCGAAATCTAGCAATGGGACAAAAAGGATTGTCTGTTGCATTTGACTTGGCGACCCACCGTGGATATGATTCGGATCATGAAAGGGTTCGGGGTGACGTGGGGAAAGCCGGAGTAGCGATTGATTCGGTTGAAGATATGAAAATATTATTTGACGGTATCCCACTCGATGAGATGTCTGTTTCGATGACGATGAATGGTGCGGTTTTACCTGTTATGGCATTTTATATTATTGCCGCTGAAGAACAAGGCGTCTCACCTGAGAAGCTAGCCGGGACGATCCAAAATGATATTTTAAAAGAATATATGGTTAGGAATACGTATATTTTCCCACCTGAAATGTCGATGAAAATAATAGCGGATATTTTTGAATATACGTCAAAATATATGCCGAAGTTTAACTCGATTTCAATTTCTGGTTACCATATGCAAGAAGCGGGAGCGACGAATGATATTGAACTAGCTTATACATTAGCTGATGGGCTCGAATATGTTCGAACTGGGCTGAAAGCTGGAATCGACATTGATTCTTTTGCACCAAGATTATCGTTTTTCTGGGCGATCGGCAAAAACTATTTTATGGAAGTTGCGAAGATGAGAGCAGCTAGAAGAATGTGGGCACAAATGATAAAAACATTTGCACCAAAAAATCCAAAATCGCTTGCACTTCGGACACATTCGCAAACTTCAGGCTGGAGTTTAACCGAACAAGATCCTTTCAATAATGTAACAAGAACGTTAATTGAGGCGAATGCTGCTGCGATGGGACATACGCAGAGTCTGCACACAAATGCATTAGATGAAGCGATTGCCCTACCGACTGATTTTTCCGCACGAATTGCACGTAATACACAGCTATTTTTACAAGAAGAAACGCTTATGACAAATGTTGCGGATCCGTGGGGTGGTTCGTATTATGTGGAAAAATTAACGGATGAATTAATGAAACGGGCTTGGGAGCATATTGAAGAAATTGAAGATTTAGGTGGAATGGCAAAAGCGATAGAAACGGGTCTACCTAAACTGAAAATTGAAGAAGCTGCTGCGAAAAGGCAAGCACAAATTGATTCACAAGCCGAAACGATTATTGGCATGAATAAATATCAATTAGATGAAGAAGAGCCGATTGATATTTTAGATATCGATAATACAGTCGTCCGGGAAAAGCAAATTGAACGAATTGAAAAAATGAAAGCAACTAGGGATGAAGCGGAAGTAGAGAAACTGCTGAATCGATTAACAGAAGCGGCCAGAACTGGAAATGAAAACTTATTAGCATGTACAGTTGATGCAGCGAGAGCTAGGGCAACGATTGGTGAAATCAGTGACGCAATCGAAAAAGTTTCTGGACGTCATAAGGCGGTGATTCAATCCGTGAGTGGTGTATACAGTTCAAACTTCTCAAATCAAGAAGAAATTGCAGAAGTAAGAAGAATGACGGAAGAATTTTTAGAAAATGAAGGGAGACGCCCACGAATTTTAATAGCGAAAATGGGACAGGACGGGCATGACAGAGGAGCAAAAGTTGTTGCTTCATCTTATGCAGACCTTGGTTTTGATGTGGATATCGGTCCACTTTTCCAAACACCAGCCGAAACAGCTGCCCAAGCAGTGGAAAATGATGTTCATGTTGTCGGTGTTAGTTCACTTGCTGCCGGACATAAAACACTTGTCCCACAATTAAAAGCGGAACTTCAAAAACTCGGGCGGGAAGATATTTTAATTATCGTTGGTGGTGTTATCCCGGCTCAAGACTATGAACATCTACGTAAAAGTGGCGCAGTTGGAATTTTTGGTCCAGGTACGGTAATCCCTGTAGCAGCACAAAAAATTATTGAAGAAATTTATAAAAGTCTTGGTTATGAGGAAGTGGAAGAATGACAAATAACAAAGACGAAGAAGAAACTGCATTAAACGTCATGGGGGGAATTACAAGTTCCCATGACGGTACAAAACGAACAAAGCGACGTCGGTTTGTGAAGAAAAAAGAAACGGTTCAAATTGATGCTTTATATGAAAAGATAATTAGTGGTTCGACGCTTGACCTTGCCCGCGCGATCACTCTAATTGAAAGTGTTCGTCGTGAAGATCAAACATATGCACA
Source organism: Pseudogracilibacillus amylolyticus (SeqCode) (assembly GCF_051918545.1). Lineage (NCBI taxonomy): Bacteria > Bacillati > Bacillota > Bacilli > Caryophanales > Bacillaceae > Pseudogracilibacillus > Pseudogracilibacillus amylolyticus (SeqCode). Next base: position 22,034 of record NZ_JBPPZG010000025.1, read on the forward strand.
AGCACTACTGCAAAAGGCGCTCCCTCATACAGGGAAAAGTATCCGAATTGGGATAAGTGGGGTTCCGGGAGCTGGAAAAAGTACGTTTATAGAGACGTTTGGTTTAATGTTATGTGAGCTAGGCTATAAAGTTGCTGTGCTCGCGATTGACCCTAGTTCCTCGGTTACGGGTGGAAGTATTTTAGGGGATAAAACGAGAATGGAAAATTTGTCTAGTCATCCAAATGCTTATATTAGGCCATCTCCAACTTCCGGAACATTAGGTGGTGTGCATCGGAAAACGAGGGAAACGATGCTATTATGTGAAGCGGCCGGTTATGATGTAATTTTAGTTGAAACAGTTGGGGTTGGGCAAAGTGAAACAGCAGTCCGAAATATGGTGGACTTTTTCATGCTCCTTGCACTAACTGGTGCGGGCGATGATCTTCAAGGTATGAAAAAAGGGATCATGGAAATAACAGATTTGATCATTGTTCATAAAGCTGATGGTGACAATGTACGTTTAGCGAAACGTACTGTTCGTGAATATAAACAGATTTTGCATTTTCTACAGCCGGCAACACCTGGTTGGGAAGCTACTGCAATTCCTGTTTCTTCGTTAGAGAAAACCGGCCATGATAAAGTGTGGGAAATAATTACGGAATTCAAAAGTAAAATGGAAAAAAGTAATTACTGGCAAGAAAGAAGACAGGAGCAAACAAAAAGTTGGTTCCATGATACGATCCACGACTATCTCGTTGAACACTTTTTTAGCAAGAAAGGGAAAAAGGAACAGGTATCGGAGCTTGAGCAGCAAATTGGAGAAGGAAAATTAACGATTGCTTCCGCGGTAGAACAATTATTTAGTAAGAATAATTAAATTGCCAAAATCGTATATCTAGGTATGGAGGGTGTAACAAATGAAAAAAGTGCTGGTCATTGTTTACCCGGAATATGCTGACTTTCAAATTGCTCATACATTATTCTTGCTTAAAAAATTGGGAGAAGTAAAAGTAACGACCGCTTCACTTGATGGAGAAGCAGTAGAAAGTATTGGAAGTTTGAAAACAATGGTAGACACCTCTTTATCTGAAATTAAACTAGTAGAGTATGACCTTATTCTTATTCCAGGTGGAGATGGGATACCACAATTATTAGAAGAAACAGTAATGAAAGAAACATTAAAACGAGCCCATACTTCCAATATCCCCATTGCAACGATATGTGGGGCAGCAGCGTTTTTAGCACGGGTAGGGATTCTTAAAGGAAAAAGATTTACTTGTCGATTAGAGACGTATAAAATGAATCGAAAACTTTTTGAAGAATCGATCTATACGGGCACCCCGTTAGAAAAAGACCAACTTGTCATAACTGCAAAACCAACTGCATTTGCCGAGTTAGCGATAGCAGTCGGAGAAATGCTCCATCTTTTTAGAAATAAGCAACAATCGAATGCTCTTTATTCGTTTTGTAAAGGTGAAAATAGTTAATAAAGATTAGTAGAATCGGGTAGAAATTCAATTAATACTCGATTTTTTTTATTTTTCTATATGAAAACGTTGCCAAAATAATTTATTTAGTCTATGATAGTAACAGAAACACTTTTTTTATTTAACCAATAGTGAATGAGGATTCATTCAAACAATGATGTTAGGAGGATTATGTAAATGAGTCGAGTAATAAAACGTGCTGCAGTACTTGGATCAGGAGTGATGGGATCTGGAATAGCTGCTCATTTAGCGAATATAGGAATTCCTACCTTGATGCTAGATGTAGTGCCAAGAGATTTAACGGAAACGGAGAAAAAACAAGGTTTAACATTGGAAGATAAATCTGTACGAAATCGGATTGTTAGTAGCAATAAACAAGCGTTATTAAAACAGAAACCTTCCCCAATAACATCGAAAAAGAGCCTTGATCTAATTGAAGTCGGTAACTTGGAAGATGATTTAGAGAAATTAGCAGATGTAGACTGGATTGTTGAGGTAGTCGTTGAAAATTTAGCTGTAAAGAAGCAAGTTTTTGCCCAAGTAGATAAATTTCGAAAAGAAGGAACAATTGTCAGTTCCAATACATCTGGCATTTCAGTTGAAAGAATGATAGAAGATTGTTCAGATGACATGAAAAAACATTTTCTAGGAACTCATTTTTTTAACCCGCCAAGATATTTGAAATTATTAGAAATCATTCCAACAAAACATACGGATGATGAAGTTGTTTCTTTTATGAAAGAGTTTAGTGAGAATGTTTTGGGGAAGGGAGTAGTTGAAGCTAAAGATACACCTAATTTTATTGCAAATAGAATTGGAACATATGGACTTCAGGTCACTGTTCATGAAATGATAAAAGCGGGCTTATCTGTTGGGGAAGTCGACTCGATAACTGGCCCATTGATCGGAAGACCTAAGAGTGCAACTTTCCGCACATTGGATGTCGTAGGATTAGATACATTTATCCACGTTGCCAAAACTGTCTATGATCAAGTGGAGGGGGAAGAAAAAGCAGTTTTTGAAATTCCATCCTTCATGCAGGAGATGAATGAAAAAGGTTGGATTGGTGCTAAAGCGAAACAAGGTTTTTATTTGAAACAAAAAGGTAAAGATGGAAGCACTATCTTACAATTAAATCCAGAAACAATGGAATACGAGGAACGTAAAAAGCTAAAAACCGCAGCTGTTGAAATGGCAAAACAGCAAAAAGGCACCAAAAATAAGTTGAAAGCACTTATTTCCCAACCTGGTGATAAAGCAAGTGACTTTTTATGGAATATATTTAAACCTACCTTACTATATTCAGCGGAGCTTTTAGGGGAAATAGCTGATGATATCACCCAAATTGATAATGCAATGAAATGGGGATTTGGCTGGAAGATGGGGCCATTTGAAACTTGGGATGCAATTGGGCTTCGTAAATCAGTTGAACGAATGAAAAAGGAAGGAACAAGCATACCTTCATGGATCGAAAAACTGCTTGATGAAGGAAATGAAACTTTTTATAAAGAAGATAATGGCAATGTTTACTTCTATGATAATGGGGAGTACAAACAAGTAGATTTTAATAAAAAAGAAATTAATATAAAACGACTGAAGAGTGCGAATGGAGTTATCAAAAAGAATACTGGCGCTAGTTTAATAGATTTGGGAGACGGAGTAGCACTACTTGAATTTACTTCACCGAATAATTCTATTGGTCTTGACGTCATGCAAATGGTAAATAACGCTGTCGATGAAGTGGAAAAAAATTACGAAGGTCTTGTGATCGGTAATCAAGGGACAAATTTCTGTGTTGGTGCAAACTTAGCACTTATGCTAATGGAAGCTCAAGATGATAATTTCTTTGAACTGGATATGGTTGTGAAACAGTTTCAGAACATGACATTGAAAATTAAATATTCCGAGAAACCTGTCGTTACCGCACCTTTTAATATGACATTAGGTGGCGGTGCAGAGGTAACACTACCAGCAGCTTCCGTTCAAGCGTCAGCAGAATCATATATTGGTTTAGTAGAGGTTGGCGTTGGACTAATTCCTGGAGGCGGTGGAACGAAAGAACTCTACTTAAAAATGTTACGTGATATGCCTCAAGGAGTAGATTTTGACTTAATGAAAGTAGCGAATACTGTCTTTGAAAGAGTTGCTACGGCAAAAGTTTCTACTTCAGCTGAGGAAGCAAGAGAAAATGGCTTTTTAAATAATTACGATGGAATTAGTGTGAATCCAGATCATTTACTTCACGATGCAAAACAACGAGTTTTAGCTCTAGCACAGTTAGGATACAAAGCGCCTAAACGTGAAAAAATTCCTGTTGTTGGAGATGCAGGATATGCGGCGATGATGCTTGGGGCAAAACAACTGCAGTTAAGTGGTTACGCATCTGAACATGATATGAAAATTGCTGAAAAATTAGCATATGTAATATCAGGAGGTCGGATAAAAGAAGGAACAGTAATTGATGAACAAGTGATGCTTGACCTTGAAAGAGAAGCTTTCTTAAGTTTAATCGGTGAGCCAAAGACGCAAATGCGCATGCAGCATATGTTGTTAAAAGGAAAACCGTTAAGAAACTAGTGAAAACAAGGAAGTTAATGGAAGAAACCATAGTGATGGAAGAAGGAGGAATTAGATTGAGGGAAGCAGTCATTGTTGCAGGGGCAAGAACTCCTGTTGGAAGGGCAAAGAGAGGAACGTTAAAAAATGTGAGACCGGATGATTTAGCAGCATTAACTGTTAAAGAGACGTTAAAACGTGCAGATAATTATGATGGGAATATTGATGATGTTATTTTTGGAAATGCAATACCAGAAGCGGAGCAAGGGATGAATCTAGCAAATAATATCGCTGGACTTGCCGGATTGAAAAAAGAAACTCCAGCAATTACGATTAACCGTTATTGTTCATCTGGACTTCAATCAATCGCCTATGGAGCAGAACGCATTATGTTAGGACATAGTGACACAATTTTAGCTGGTGGAGCGGAATCGATGAGTCTAGTTCCAATGCCAGGACATGTGATTAAACCTAATTCTAGATTAGTAGAAGAAGCACCAGAATATTATATGTCAATGGGGCATACAGCAGAGGAAGTTGCAAACAGGTACGGCGTTTCCCGAGAGGAACAAGATGCTTTTGCAGTAGAAAGCCATAAGCGAGCGGCACAAGCGATTAAAGAAGGTAAATTTAAAGACGAAATCGTACCAGTGGAAGTGACTGAACGTTTTGTTGGTAAAAACAATAAAATTGAAGAGCGAACGATTACATTTGATACAGACGAAGGAGTTCGTCCAGGTACGACAATGGAAGTACTTGCCAAATTACGTCCAGCGTTTTCCGTTACTGGTTCTGTGACAGCTGGAAACTCCTCACAAATGAGTGATGGAGCAGCTTCAGTTTTATTAATGGATCGGGAAAAAGCAGTTGCTGAAGGGTTGACACCATTATTAAAATTCCGCTCGTTTGCGGTCGCTGGAGTAGAGCCTGAAGTAATGGGAATTGGTCCAGTAGAAGCGGTACCTAAAGCATTAAAACTTGCAGGGCTTGAACTTTCCGATATTGGAATTTTTGAATTGAATGAAGCCTTTGCATCACAATCTGTTGAAGTGATTAAAACACTTGGACTCGATCCAGAAAAAGTAAACGTAAATGGTGGCGCTATTGCACTTGGTCACCCACTAGGAATGACAGGTACAAAATTAACACTATCCATCATGCATGAGATGAAACGTAGGAATGAACAATTTGGTGTTGTTACGATGTGTATTGGTGGAGGAATGGGTGCAGCTGGAGTATTTGAACTGATATAAAAAATAAGGGTGGAGCGTTTTTCCCCCCTTCCTATCAATAAATTATGAAAGGATGTATACCAATGACAGAAGAAAAATTATTTAAAGGTGGAGCTTTTTTAGTAGAAGATTTAAAAGGCGAAGATATCATTACACCGGAGGATTTTACGGATGAGCATAAGATGATTGCTAATACGACGGAAGAATTTGTGGAAAAAGAAGTAATGCCTTTAGTTGATAATTTAGAGAACCATGAATTTGAACATTCCGTTAAGCTATTAAAAAAGGCTGGAGAATTGGGCTTATTAAGTGCTGATATCCCGGAAGAATATGGTGGTTTAGCATTAGATAAAACGAGCTCATCCTTAATTACAGAAAAGTTTGCTCGTGCAGGCGGCTTTTCTATCACACACGGTGCCCATGTTGGAATTGGAACATTACCAATTGTATTTTTCGGTAATCATGAACAAAAAGCAAAATACTTACCAAAACTTGCAACCGGTGAATTAATTGCCGCTTATGCATTAACCGAGCCAGGTTCAGGTTCCGATGCGCTTGGTGCAAAAACTACTGCTACATTAAATGAAGCTGGAACTCATTATATTTTAAATGGGGAAAAACAATGGATAACAAACTCCGATTTTGCTGATGTTTTCGTTGTTTATGCCAAAATTAATGGAGAGGATTTCTCGGCATTCATCGTGGAGCGCGATTATCCTGGTGTGTCTGTAGGACCAGAAGAAAAGAAAATGGGAATAAAAGCATCTTCCACTCGTACATTAGTGTTAGAGGACGCTGAAGTTCCAGTGGAAAATTTACTCGGTGAACAAGGGCGAGGCCATATTATTGCATTTAATATTTTAAATGTCGGCCGCTATAAGCTAGCGATTGGTGGAGTTGGCGGAGCTAAAGTTGGCATTGAGTTAGCTACGAAATATGTAAATGAACGAAAGCAATTTGATCGTGCGATTTCAAGCTTTACTTTAACACAAGAAAAACTTGGAACAATGGCAGCTGAAACCTACGCAAATGAGAGTGCGGTTTATCGTACAGTAGGCCTATTCGAACAACGGATGGGTTCCTTGTCAGAAGACCAATTAAAAGATGGACGTGAAGTTGCAAAAGCAATTGCTGAATACCAAATCGAATGTTCCATGAACAAATATATGTGTACAGAATTACTCGATTATGTTGCCGATGAAGCGGTGCAAATGCATGGCGGATACGGCTTTATGCAGGAATATGAAGTGGAAAGAATGTACCGAGATTCACGTATTAATCGAATTTTTGAAGGAACAAACGAGATTAACCGTTTATTAGTACCAGGAACCTTACTGAAAAAGGCATTAAAAGGTGAACTGCCGCTTCTGGAAAAAGCTCAAGGATTACAAGAAGAGCTACTCATGATGATGCCAGAAGAAGTCGGAACAGAAGCGTTAGAACAAGAGAAATATTTAGTGAAAAATGCCAAGAAAATTGTTTTACTAGGTGCCGGATTAGCCGCTCAAAAATACATGCAAAAAATAGAAGACGAACAAGAAATTTTAGCTAATCTAGCAGATATGGTTGCAGAAGTGTATAATATGGAATCTGCAATTTTACGAACAGAAAAAGCGATTAATGCAACTGGTGAAGAGAAAAATAAACAAAAACTTCTATATACAGAAGTATATGTCCAAGAAGCATTCAATCGAATCGAAGCCGACGCCAAAGAAATTTTAATCGCTGTGGAAGAAGGAGACAATCTCCGCATGATGTTATCTTCCCTACGTAAACTAACGCGTCACACACCTATTAATGTAATTGCTAAAAAACGTGAAATTGCTCAAGTGATTATTGATGCCGAAAGATATGTAGTATAAAATTGTGACCCCCGATACTTGGGGGTTATTTTTATTTAAAGTAACGCTGAATTCTCGTAGATATCGCTGAATCGAGTGTCGTTATCGCCGAATTATCGATTCAAATCGCTGAATCCCGGGAAAAATTCGCCGAATCAGTTTGCTGCGCTGAATTATTTAGATATTCGCTGAATTACAACGAAACTCGCTGAATCCCGGGGATAATTCGCTGAATCAGTTTGCTGCGCTGAATTATTTAGATACTCGCTGAATTATAATGAAACTCGCTGAATCGAGTGTCGTTATCGCTGAATTCTCGATAAAATCCGCTGAATCCCGGGGATAATTCGCTGAATCAGTTTGCTGCGCTGAATTATTTAGTTATTCGCTGAATTATAATGAAACTCGCTGAATTGAGTGTTGTTATCGCTGAAATAAAACAAAACTCGCTGAATTATCGATTAAATTCGCTGAATTGAATATCGATTCCGCTGAATCATCGATTAAATCGCTGAATCAATTCCCTGCTGATAAAAATATATAATAAATGCCAAAAATAAATTTCCATGTGAGTAAAGTACTCTAAAGTGCAGTTTTCTAATAATTAAAATGGCGTTTTTACCTATTATTGGAGTATAAAAAAGGAATTTTGTCTATTTGCAGAAAAGTATGTTCTATCGTAATCTAAAGAAAAAAGTAGGGATAGCATGATTCTAAAGGATCGAGAAGTAAGTATGATATTAAAAAAGCTG
>NZ_JBPPZG010000026.1:0-29644 GCF_051918545.1 Pseudogracilibacillus amylolyticus (SeqCode)
AAAAATGTCAAAACAAGCTGCTAGAGAAAAAGCTATTGAACTATTACATATGGTTGGAATTCCACGAGCTAAAGAAATCATGAAAGAATACCCACATCAGTTATCAGGTGGGATGCGGCAACGTGTTATGATTGCAATCGCTATTTCTTGTGAACCGAAGCTATTAATTGCCGACGAACCGACCACAGCACTCGATGTAACAATCCAAGCCCAAATACTTGAATTACTTGAAGATTTAAAACGAAAGCTCGGTATGGGCCTTCTGCTAATTACCCATGATTTAGGCGTCGTATATGAATATGCAGATCGTGTCATGGTTATGTATGGGGGACAAATTGTTGAACATTCTTATACGAAAGAATTATTAAAGCTGACAAAACATCCATATACAGAAGGATTATTAAAAAGTATACCGAATATGGACAGTGAGGTTGATCGTTTAGGAACAATTAAAGGAATCGTCCCGCCAGCATATCAATTTCCTAAAGGTTGCAGATTTTCAGACAGATGCCCTTATGTTATGGAAAAATGCATTAAATCTAATCCGGACATGATTAAGATTGCTCCCAATCATGATGTACGCTGCTTTTTATACGAAGAAGGAGGGATTAAGAAATGACAGAAAAAGAGGGTGTCTTATTAAAAGACAAAAAAGAAATTGAACAACCCCTTCTTCATGTAAAAAATATTAAAAAGTATTTTCCAATCAAAGGTGGAGTTTTAAAACGGACGATTGGTCAATTAAAAGCAGTTGACGATATTTCTTTTCAAGTTTATGAAGGAGAGACATTAGGTGTTGTTGGAGAATCGGGATCAGGAAAATCTACGTTAGGCCGTGTTCTGCTTCGACTACTCGATCCTACCGAAGGACAAATTATATTTAATAGTGTAGATATTTCTACGATGAGCAATCGCGAAATACGCCCTTTCAGAAAAGATATGCAAATTATTTTCCAAGACCCTTTTGCTTCCCTTAACTCCAAAATGAGTGTTGAGGAGTTAATTGAAGAGCCTTTAGTTATCCAACAACAATTACCAAAATCAGAAAGACGTAAACGCGTAATTGACATGCTTGAAAAAGTTGGTCTCCGTGCTAGTGACAGACTAAAATATCCCCATGAATTTTCTGGCGGACAGAGACAACGGATAAGTATTGCGAGAGCACTTATTATGGATCCAAAATTCGTCATTTGCGATGAACCAGTTTCCGCCCTAGATGTTTCAATTCAATCACAAGTATTAAATTTAATGAAGGATCTTCAAGATGACCTCGGTCTTACTTATTTATTTATCGCTCATGATTTAAGTGTTATTAAACATATAAGTGATCGGGTCGCTGTAATGTATTTAGGTAGATTTGTAGAACTTACATCAAAAGAAAAGATCTATCAAAACCCTTTACATCCGTACACACAAGCGTTGCTATCAGCGGTTCCAGTCATCGGGGCCGATGAAGAAGAACCAAAAAGAGAAAAAATTATTTTAAAAGGAGATCTTCCAAACCCAGCTGATCCACCAACTGGATGTGCTTTTCGAACAAGATGTCCACATGCCTTTGATCGTTGTGCGGTTGAGCGACCAAACTTGGTAGAAATTGAGAAAGATCATCTAGTTGCATGTCACTTATATTCATAGAAAGGATAGGAATCTTGTTATCTATTTAGGGGGGTGGTAGGAAGCGTTACATGGATTTCGTTTTCTTTACAGACAATTTTATTTAAAAGGGGAGGAATTTTAGTGCTTAAACGTAAACAATTAGTTGCTTTACTCGCTTTATTATTTACCTTATTTATGTTAGCAGCTTGTGGCGGTGGAGGATCGGATGAAGGTACATCTACCGATGGAGCAGATGATTCAAAAGAAGAACCTGAAGAGTCCTCTGGTGAACCTCAAGATGGCGGCACCATTACTGGTGCAATGCACACAGCGCCTACTGGACAATTTAACCCACTTTTTTATGAAGAAGCTTATGAAGCTAACATTTTAGACTTCACTCATGAAGCATTATTTGCTCAAAATAATGACTTAGAATTTGAACCAAGTATTGCGAAGGACTGGGAATTAAATGATGACCAAACAGAGTTAACGGTTTATATGGAAGAAGGTATTAAATGGCATGATGGCGAGGAATTAACCGCACATGATGTCGTCTTTACGTATCAATCAATTGCTGATCCAGACTATGTTAATGCAGGTGGAATTCGTAGTTATTATGCAGATCAATTAGAAGGCTATGAAGCATATAACTCAGGAGAAACAGATGAATTTGAAGGTGTAGTTGCAGAAGACGATTATACAGTCGTTTTCAAATTTGAAGAACCCAATGTAACACCTGAATATCTTGCAAGTTATTTAATTATTCCAAAACATGTGTTTGAAGATATTCCTGTAAAAGATATGCCTGACGCCGAGGAATCATTACAACCCGGAAAAGTTATTGGAACAGGTCCATTTAAATTTACTGAATGGGTTGAACGTGAACAATATGTTTTAGAACGTTTTGATGATTACTGGCAAGGAGCGGCTCATTTAGACAAAATAGTTTGGAAAGTTGTTGAACAATCTGTCATGCTTAGCCTGCTTGAAACTGGAGAAGTTACATTTATCGCTGAGCCAAGTAGTATTGCTCCAGCTGACTATGAAACTCTTGCAGCCAATGAACAATTAGAGATTATTGAACAACCTGATTTCGGGTATCAATTACTAGGTTTTAAACATAATCATCGAACTGCAGAAGATGTAGAGGCAGGAGAAATCAACCCTGATAACTGGATTCCAAATGAAAATATTCCAAAAGAAGTACGACAAGCAATTGCCTATGCGATTGACCGAGAAGCATTAATTGGTTCTGGACCAGGGGAAGGTTTACTACACGGACATGGTACTATTATCAATTCTCCTATTGCAGTACAATTCTGGGCATATGACGAGGAGGCGGCAATTCCTTATGATTATGATCCAGACAAGGCAGCTGAAATCTTAGATGAAGCTGGTTATGAAATGGGTGACGATGGCTTCCGGACAGATCCAGATGGAAATGAGTGGGAAGTTAACTTGAACTATCCTACTGGAAATGAACTACGTGAGAGAGCTGCTCCAATTATAAAAGAATATTTAGAAGAGGTTGGAATTAAAGTTGATTTACGTCAACCTAAAGAAATGTCTGTCTATATTGATGAATTAACAGAAGATAATACGGATTGGGATATGTATTTGCTTGGTTGGAGTTTAGGAAGTGGTGACCCGGATCCATTCGGTCTTTGGGGAACAAAAGACGCATATAACTACGGACGTTGGAATAATGAAGAATCAGAAAAATTATTAAACGAGGCATTAAAAGCTCCTGAGGCATTTGAACAAGAGTATCGTGCCGAAAAATATTCTGAATGGACAAAAGTTTTCTCTGAAGATCTTCCGGCATTAATATTATTTGCTCAAAATAAAATCTGGGTTCATGATAAGAGACTACAGGGCCTTGATGTAAGACCTTACGAGTTCAATAATAACCCACATTTATGGTGGCTTGAACCAGAAGAAGAATAATTATCTTTAGAAAACTTGGCTTCTCGCCAAGCCTTGGCGAGAGTATGAGTTGCACTTACGAGTGATTGACGTGCTAGTACTGGTGTTGCGACAGGACGTCGCGCTAGTAGGAAAGTTTTATACTTTCCTATCTGCAAATAAAGGGATTATAAGAGTATGCTTCATTAGCATACTCTTCTCCTTCAAAAGGGGGATAATTTATGTACCAATATATTTTAAGACGAATTCTTATTTTTATTCCGATGCTTTTTGCCTTATCTATTATTGTATTTGCATTAGCAAAAGCCGCGCCCGGGGATCCGTTTACTGGAAAAATATTAGACCCAAATGTTAACCCGGAAGTATTTGAGCAACAAAGAGAGGCACTTGGATTAAATAAACCTGTTCATATCCAATATGTAAATTGGGTTAGTAAATTTGTTAAAGGTGAATTTGGAGAATCGATTACGTATAATGGCCGAACTGTACAAAGTTTAATTGTTGAACGGTTTGGAAATACAGTTAGGTTAGGTGTGTTCGCCCTTTTTTTAACACTGATTGTATCGATTCCAATTGGGATCTATTCAGCCCGTAAACCATACTCACCACTCGATTATGCGACAACAGCTTTTGGATTTATGGGGCTAGCTATACCAAACTTTTTCTTCGGTCTTGTAGCTATTTATATTTTTGCTATTAAACTAGGTTGGTTTCCCGCACAAGGTACAATAGCTGGGGCCGGAATGGGAGGTATTGCTGAATTTATGAGCCGAATCCATCATCTTGTTTTACCTGGTATAACACTGGGACTTGCTGGAACGGCAACCTATATGCGCTATATGCGTTCTGAAGTACTTGATGTATTAGATAGTGATTATGTTCGAACGGCTAGGGCAAAAGGGATGTCAGAACGAAATGTGCTCTATAAACATACATTGAGAAATGCACTTATTCCAATTATTACATTAATGGGGTTTGAATTTGGAACATTACTAGGTGGAGCAATTATTACAGAGCAAGTATTCAACTTTCCTGGCCTCGGTACACTATTCATCAGTTCTGTTGTAAATCGGGATTATCCCGTTGTAATGGCTATTTCACTCTTTTTGGGAATTTTTATTCTAATCGGAAACTTACTTGCCGATATATTCTATAGTATAGTTGATCCGAGGATTCGTTATGATTAAGGCGGTGATGATATATGCAGTCAAATGACATGCGAACAGACGATATACAACCTCCAATCGAAGCAGAGGACTATACATTAGTTCCCGATGAACGGAATCGAAGTCCTCTCCAATTATCGATACGTCGCTTTTTAAAAAATAAACTAGCCATTTTGGGTCTCATTATATTAATCTTTATTGTCCTTGTCGCTATATTTGCTCCACTTTTCGCCAAACATGACCCGACAAAGACAGATATGCTAAAGATAGAACAGTCACCAAGTAAAGAACACTATCTTGGAACAGATTCTTCAGGACGCGATAATTTTTCAAGACTTGTCTACGGCACTAGAGTGTCTTTAACTATCGGTTTAGCAGCAATGCTCTTTACAGTAGTAATTGGTGTTGTTCTCGGTTCATTAAGTGGATATTACGGTGGCATCGTGGACGGAATTATCATGCGAGCAACAGATATTGTTCTCGCCTTACCGTTTTTAGTGCTCGCCCTTACAATTATGTCGATTGTAGAGCGAGTCACAATTGGAGTTTTCGTAACAGTTATTGCCCTTACGACATGGCCCACATTGACGCGAATCATCCGAGGTTCTTTTTTAACCTTAAGAGAGCAGGAATTTGTTCAAGGAGCTAAAGCAATTGGCGCTAGCGACTTTCGAATTATTCGCAAGCATTTCTTACCTAATGCCATTGGCCCTATTATTGTAAACGCTACCTTGCTTATGGCAACAATGATAATCGCTGAGTCAGCACTAAGTTTTATTGGAATGGGAATACCACAACCAACCCCTACGTGGGGGAATATGATTACAGAAGCGCAAAATATTCGAATTTTACAGAGTCATCCTGAAGCTTGGATACCACCAGGTTTAAGTATACTAGTTACCGTTTTAGCAATAAACTTTATCGGGGATGGCCTAAGAGATGCCTTTGATCCGAAAAGATAAAAAAGCGATATTAGAAATCTTGGCTTTCGTTGGAGAAAATATGCTCTCATCACAAGGGGGATGTGTGATGTTAAGCGCAAAGCCTGTTCTTAGTCGGCCTTATCGAGAGCCGTAATGGCGAAAGATAAAGTGAAGCTTCGATGGGGTGAGTAAGTGCAGTCGCTTGCACCAAAATGCTTAGTGGTTCAAAAAGATGCGGAGTGGCTCGTCTCACATGCTGAGTCGCTCGAATAGATGCACAGTCGCTTCCCAAACATGCTGAGTGGCTCAAATAGATGCATAGTCGCTTCCCTCACATGCTGAGTGGCTCAAATAGATGCGTAGTCGCTTCCCTCACATGCTGAGTCGCTCGAATAGATGCGCAGTCGCTTCCCAAACATGCTGAGTGGCTCAAATAGATGCGGAGTGGTTCGTCTCACATGCTGAGTGGCTCAAATAGATGCATAGTCGCCCCCACGTCGCGCTTATAGCCGGGGAGCGTGTCAAGAAAGGATTTATACTCTTGTATGAACACAAACCTCTTTCATGATAGATGGTGGCTGCACAATGCGAAGCCACGTTGGTTTCTTAACAGCCCAAAAAAAGAGAGCAAAATCTGCTCTCTTTTTTGATTTAATTAGTAGCTGCTTGTGCTGGTGGCTCTCCTTTTGACTGATTACGGTTACTAATAAACTGTGTAATTAACATAAATGCAAAAATGATTACTCCGCCGATATCTGTATATAATCCTGGATACATGAGCATTAATCCACCAATTACTGAGATAATTCTTAATATCCAATGTAATTTTGTATACCAGTATCCTATAATTCCAGCCCCTACCGCGACCATTCCAGCCATGGCCGTAACTAGAACTATTAATACTTCAAAGAAGGTCGTGTCAATCATTAATAACTGTGGTTGCAGTACGAACATATACGGAATGATGAACGCGGCAATCGCAAGTTTTGACGCGTTCACCCCAGTCCTAATTGGGTTTCCACCAGATATACCGGTTGCTGCAAATGCCGCGAGCGCAACAGGCGGGGTAATATCTGCAACAATTCCAAAATAAAATACAAACATATGACCAGCTAACACTGGAATCGCTACTGGTAACATGTCATTCAACGCCAAAATTGCCGGCAAAGCAATTGTTGAAGTAATAATATAGTTTGCAGTTGTTGGCGAACCCATTCCAATAATAAGTGATGTAATCATCGTAAAGACAAGCGTCAACATTAATTGCATTTGTACGTTAGTTGAAATGTTTCCTGCAATGCTAACTAAACTGTTCCCTAACTTTAAACCGAGCCCCGTTTTTGTAACAACTCCAACAATAATTCCTGCACATGCAGTTGCAGAGGCCACTCCCAGGGCAGTTCGTGCACCAGATGTAAGAGCATCTATAAATTTCGTAAAGTTTATTCGTGTATCTTTTAAAAATAAACTAACAATAATCGTTGATAAAATACCATATAAAGCTGTTCTTTCAATACTAAACCCTTGGAATAAGAGAACGACGATTACTAAAATCGGAATAAGTAAATGAAGCTTTTTTAGTACAACTTTAAATTTAGGTATTTGATCAGCAGGGAGTCCAAGTAAGCCCATCTTTTTCGCTTCAAAATGTGTCATAATCCATATTCCAGAAAAGTAAAGTATCGCTGGAATAATAGCCGCTTTTGCAATGGTCCAATAACTTACACCTGCAAACTCCACCATTAAAAATGCAGCTGCTCCCATAACCGGTGGCATGATTTGTCCACCTGTTGATGCCGCAGCCTCAACAGCTCCTGCAAAGTTTCGGTGATACCCAAGTCTCTTCATCAAAGGAATTGTGTAAGAACCAGTTGTAACTGTATTTGCTACAGAACTACCTGAGATCGTCCCTTGTAAAGCACTAGAAAATATCGCCACTTTTGCCGGTCCACCAATTCGTCTTCCAGCAATCGTGATTGCGAGGTCGTTGAAATAATTTCCCACTCCTGTTTGAACAAGAAATGCTCCAAACAATAAGAATAAAAAGATGTAGGTTGATGACACTTGTAACGGTGTCCCCAGTATGCCCTCTGTTGTAAAGAACATAGAATCAACTAACTGGTGTAGACTTAGCCCTCGGTGTGCAAACATACCTGGCATATAAGGCCCTAAATAAGCATATAGCAAAAAGCATGTAGCAATTATTGTTATAGGTAAACCTACTGCTCTACGGGATGCTTCTAAAACGAGCAAAATAGCAATACTACCAATAATCAATTGAGTTGTTGAAATAGTTCCTATATGCTGCACCAATGTATCATAAAAAAGCGGCCAGTATGCGCAAACGATAATAGATAGTAAAATCAATATCATATCATACCAAGGTACACTATTTCTGACCGTTGATTTTTTTGCTGGAAATAAGAAAAATATTAATGTTAAGGCAAATCCTAAGTGAACAGTTCTTTGAATGTACGCGGTGTATTGCCCAAATGCCCCTGTATATAATTGGAATAATGAAAAAGCGAGTAATAAGGCAAAAACAATACCAGCAGCGATTCCAGTCAGCTTTCGAGTATTTGATTCTACATCAAATTTTTTCATAAGCTCCTGTTGCTGCTCTTCAGTCAGTTCTTCAATTTGTTCCTCTTGTTGCTTATTACTTTTGTTATTTTCTTTTGATTCACTCACGAATCTTCACCTCTTCCCAAGTTTCTAGTAAAGATAATTTTCCTACTTTAACTGTATACCATTCTCCTGGTGCAAAATAGTCATTAAAATTAACCGTATGCTCTTTTCCTTTATTATCTTTCCAAATTAATCTGTGTTTTGAAACCGTCTTTCCATTGCGAATATTCATGGACGGAAAAAGGTTATTCATATTTTTTATATGATATTTACCATTTTCATAAATAAATTCTTCATTTCCTTCCGCATTTGAAGGCATACCAATTCCAAATTCTTCAAATACTATTTCGTATTGTTTAATTTGTCTATCTTCCGTTATTTCGTATTTTTCAACTACATCTGTTAAATGGATCGAGTGCGTAAAAATGATTTGAAATGTTTGACCTGCCTCAATTGGTAAGTAAGCAGAGATTTTATCGGTGTTTTTTTCGTAAAAGATTAATGCAGACTTAGTAGGAATAGTTATAAAAATAACTATGGAAAGGCTTGCACAAATGAATAATATAATCAACCAGTTTCGTGTTCTCATAACGGACTGCCCACTCTTATATTGATTTAAAAAACCGGCAGTATGGACCACCGGCCTTTTCTATAACCTATTATTCTACTTCAAGTCCCGCTTCTTCAAAATATTTTTTAGCACCAGGGTGAAGTTCGAAACCAATACCTTCAAGGGCATTATCGAGTGAAATATATTCTGATTTCGCATGAGCAATTGCATCTGCATTCTCATAAAGTGCTTTTGTAATATCGTAAACTACATCTTCTGAGAGATCATCTTTTACAACTACCATTGCATATACCGCAACTGTATCAATATCTTCTTCTAATCCATACGTACCTTCTGGAATTGTATCTACAGCATAGTATGGATATTTCTCAATTAGCTCATCTGCTTTATCTTGCGCAATCGGGAGAACATACACGCCAGCTGTTGCTTGTAATTCTTCTACAGCACCTGTAGGAGTACCAGCAGTAATAAATGCCGCATCAATGTTACCGTCTTTAATTCCACCAGCAGACTCACCGAAATCAAGGTTTTGTGCATCAATATCGTCCATTGTCATACCATGTACTTCAAGAATTTGTTCCGCATTAACATACGTTCCTGATCCAGGAGCACCTACGGAAACTTTTTTCCCAGCCAAATCCTCAACAGATTCGATACCTGAATTATCCGTTGTTACAATTTGAACAGTCTCAGGATAAAGAGCCCCTAAGGCAAGTACATTATCAACCGGCTCTCCTTCAAATGCATTAATTCCTTCTATTGCATATGCAGCAACGTCAGTCTGAGTGAAAGCTAGTTCCGCTTCCCCATCTTTTAATGCAATAATATTATCAGCAGATGCGTTAGAAGATAATGCATCTGTTTGAATTCCAGTTTCATCAGAAATGATTTTTGCAATTGCTCCACCTAACGGATAGTACGTACCACTCGTACCACCAGTTAGAAAACTTAAGAAATCGGGATTATCTCCGCCTTCACTAGAGTCCGTACTTCCCTCATCAGCAGTATCCGTTTCTTCGCCTGCATCAGTGTTAGCGCCTTCATCTCCGCCACCGCAAGCGACTAGGAACAATGATAACGTTAACATAAGTAGTAATGATAACCAAAGTTTTTTCTTCATTTTAAAGTCCCCCTTATTAAAATATAGTCACATATCAAAATACCATTTTTTATATAAAAATTCAACTAAAATATTAAATTGTTATGTACTATTATAGATTGGTAGGGTACATTGAAAGGGCATTCATGACATGTAATTTCACTAAACATACCTTTAAACAACATAATAGTTCATTTGGGTGAATGTTTTAAAGCTTAAACATTTAGTGAATTATTAAGCTGTCTCAATCCACACACTCATAAAGGATGCGACTGCAAGCCTTGATTTATTCGTAATCCTCCAAGCCGGATTTCAATTCACACACCCATGGATGCGACACCATTGGGATTCAGGAGGAAATAAGGAATTTTATATTTCAATTCACGCACCCATATAGGATGCGACAGGTATCTTTTCTCTGAATTCTTTCACCATTCCATATTTCAATTCACGCACCCATATAGGATGCGACTACGACTTTGGGGTCTACCACCTCAATATTTCCAATTTCAATTCACGCACCCATATAGGATGCGACACCCTTGCGTAATAATCACCATCAAAACAGGTTAATTTCAATTCACGCACCCATATAGGATGCGACACGAAGAATTGCGGGCAATCCGAGAGCGAGAGGCATTTCAATTCACGCACCCATATAGGATGCGACGAATAAGTCTACAACAACAATAAATAAAGTTATTATTTCAATTCACGCACCCATATAGGATGCGACAGCGGTGTTGTGGGTAAATGATCTTTTGTTTGGGATTTCAATTCACGCACCCATATAGGATGCGACATTTGAGGACGTAATGATAAATACGTATAAGTTCGATTTCAATTCACGCACCCATATAGGATGCGACCAAGCTAAACGCATGGATATTCCGCGACATTCAAATTTCAATTCACGCACCCATATAGGATGCGACTAAAGGCGATTATATCATAAAAGGCGTTCAAGGGATTTCAATTCACGCACCCATATAGGATGCGACCCGACGTCAGCAGCTCGGCAGACCAGCGCTCGTCATTTCAATTCACGCACCCATATAGGATGCGACTAGCCGTTGCGAGATATACGCAATTCTTAACAAAATTTCAATTCACGCACCCATATAGGATGCGACGAGGCTATTACGTTGGTTTACTTCGGCAAAGAGGGCATTTCAATTCACGCACCCATATAGGATGCGACCTAGTCCCACGTCAATATCACTTGCGTATCCGTGATTTCAATTCACGCACCCATATAGGATGCGACCGGATTAGGGAGTTTCCTCAACTTCTACAACACGATTTCAATTCACGCACCCATATAGGATGCGACCTACTTTGTCTGTTTCATTTTCTGTTTCAACAAAATTTCAATTCACGCACCCATATAGGATGCGACATTAGCGCCAAACACCAATCCAATCATCGGCTTGTATTTCAATTCACGCACCCATATAGGATGCGACAGCGAATTTTCCAAAAAACAATCATAAAACTACTGTTTTACCTCAAGATAATCCGCTAAAATAAAAATAAACCGAATTTATTGATCAATTTTACCTAATTTATTACAAATTCTTATTCAAATCAAGTGCGAACCTAACAGCATATTCATGATAGCCTTTACTTCGCACTAAAATATTAAAGGATCTTCAATATTAATAGATTCTTTCGTACCAAAATGCTCAACTTTTGTTTTGTAATTTTTCCCTAATCGATAAAATCTTAAACTATCTACTTCCTCATCAATTACCTCTTGCAGCTCAATTTTTAATGTTGTATATTGGGTGGAGGAAACGACACATTCAAAGACAGAATTTTGAACTCGTTGACCATAATTCTGACATATTTTTGCAACTTTTCTTAATCGTTTTGCACCATTCTTACTTGTAGTTTGGACATCGTAAGTTACTAATATTAACAACCGATTCACCTACTTCCATAAAAAAGGTGGATACTGATCGATATCTCCACGTAAATATCGAGCTAATAAAAGTGACTGCGTATAAGGTACAAGCCCCCAAACAATCTTTTCTTTTAAATATGGATGAGTTAATTTATCTTGTTTTCTCTTCTGCCAAGCTGCCAGAAACTTTTTCCTAGCTTCATCTTTCATCAAAACTGCTCCATTTTCTTTCTTAACAAAATCATTACTATTGACAATTCTATTATTGATTAAATTTAATACAAACTTATCTGCATAAATACCTCTTAACTCTTCCATCACATCTAGAGCTAATGAGGCACGGCCTGGACGTTCTCGATGTAAGAAACCTACATAAGCATCAAGACCGACCGTTTCAAGTGCTGATGTTACATCATTGGCAAGTAAGATATATGCGAAAGAGAGCATAGCATTTACATTATCTTGTGGTGGTCTTCTTGTTCGTAATTTAAAATAAAAATCTTCTTTTTGTTGTAAGATCATTTGATTAAAAACTTTATTATAAGCAATTGCTGCCTGACCTTCCCATCCCCTGAGACTCTCTAAATCACTACACTCCATGACTTCATTAATAACTGTTGATAATTGAGTAGACGTTTCTTTAAATTGATTTACATCAATTCGCATGGGATGGTCTCGAGTCATTCTTTCTATGAGCCATTTATTATTAAATATTTTTCCAATAATAAAGTTTCTTGCAATCAGAGCAGAGTGCTCCTCATTATCAGAAATTCGATATTGTTTCTTTCTTAATACAACATTTCCTCTGCTCTTCCCAATTACTCTAGCCAAATATCTACCGTTCATTGTTAAAAAAACGATAGAAATATCCTTTTCGGCACAATAACCCATAAGTGCTGGACTTGCTCCCGTATATCCAAAAGCTACAATTGATTCTAAATTATGAAGGGGAATCCTACCTAACCTTTCCTTTTCCTTTAATAGAACTATATTGTCTCCATCAAGTGACAAGTATACATCCGGCTGAGTAACGAATAGTGTATTAAGTAGTTTCCTCATTCGTTTATCATCCCTTCAATATAACTCTTAACCGATCTCTTATTCATTAAGGTTGGTAAACAAATATTTTGAAGGGAGCAACTTCTGCAATGTTTACCTGTCTTAACTTTAGGTGTATATCTCTTGGTATAATATTCATGCATTTCAGAAACTACTTTTTTAACTCTATCTTTCAATTTTTCCGTAATAGGCACTTCTATTCTTTGCTTAACTTCGTTATAAAACATAAATCCAATTTTAACATCACAAACTAGCATTTCTTCTAAACAAATTGCTTGTGCAGTTAATTGTAATAAATCAGACTCGTGATTCTTAGGCTTTCCCCGTTTATATTCAACAGGTACGGGAATATACTTACCTTTCTCACCAAAAATCTCAACACCTTTATCGTCCTGAATAAACTCTACTACATCACAAATACCATTAACTTTTAAACTTTTAGATTGAATAGGCATACCTCTTACGACAAGCTTGTTTTTTCTTTTTTCTCGTAAAAATGGTTGATCAGCTCTTTTATGAATGTGTTGTCCTTCAACAGTTCGAACATTCTCTTCCCACTGTTGTTCGACATGAATTAATGCCCATTGGCGTTTGCAAAATTCATAGTGTTGAATACCGGAGATCATGAGATACTCTTCTTCATTATCTACCTTCGATAATTTCAACTTTCAATCCCTCTAGTTCTTCTATATTAATATCGTAGTTTTCAAAAAATTTAGGTTCGTCTACGTTAGCATTTATTTTTAATGAGCGATGTACTTTAGCAGAAGAATATTGTCCCATTTTGTTATTATGCTCCCACCAGTAAACATGATGCACTTGCATACTCCCTTCTGGACGTGCAGTTGAAGCATCATTTTCAAATAAACTAACCAATGACTCTTTTATTTTTTCAGCATCTTCTTGTGTAAATCCAGTTTTTTCAGCTAATTGCGTATTAATACTTCCATAAAAAACATAGACTCCAAAATCAACTCGATGCTTCATCCCCATAGTATCTGCGCCTTTTCCTTCACCTGGTTCGCTATTAACGCTTTTTGTAATCTGCATACTAGTTATGTTGATCGGATCAACACTTGTTGCTGTATGTACCGAGACTGGTCCTCTAACACCCACTGATACTCCCTGACTGCTCCCTCTACCTTTTTTAAAAGCGAATACTTGTCCAAAACTACGAACATCTATCCATTCCTCACATGCAAGTTTAGCAAACTCCTCACTAGTTCTTTTTTTATCTTTCATAATTTTTGCTAATGTTTCATTCGCTTCCGCACGTTCTCTTAAACTAGAAAAATTGTCTACCTTTTTATCATTAGATTGAACAAATACTTTTTCGCCCATATCTAATAGCCGATTTCTTAATTTACGCTTGATTGCAACATCTGAAATTTCACCATGTCCATCATAATTTTGTCTAGGCCTGTTTCCATTCAATGGATCACCATTTGGATTAGCTTTTTCAACCGAAAGAACTACAGCGAAATCAATTTTATTTTCTAATACTGACATTATTTTAACCCCTCTTCTTGCGTATTTTCTTCCTTATCTTTCTTTTTATATAATTCATGACGCTGACTATACATCCCTAAGAGATATTTTCCAGATAACGGTTGGTCATTATAATCTTCAATTCTTAATTTAGATCCTATTTCGTCCATAATTTTCGTATAATATGTTGCACGTTTACCAAGTTTTGCTTGATAAGGCTGTATACTTTCTTGAATTGTTTTCCAAGTTCGTGCAGGGTGAGTTGAGAAAGAATTCATATATCTGATAGCGTTTGTAGATCTCCCTTCTTCCTTATCCATTGCGCTCCTTTCAAGTACATCGGCAACAGCTAACAGTCTTCCAAACAGATAATCACGATCCTCATTCGTTTTATCCAGTGTCACATCCAATCGCTCCTTTATGTTTATTAATGCGCAGGCGATACTTAACGTCTTCTCCCATTCCCATCGATCCATTGAAACTGGGTTCGAAGCTCTATGAAAAGCATTTAGAATAATATCTTGCGGCACTTTTTTGCCATCTAAAATACATGGTAACATTCTTTCTATTAGTCCCTTTACAATTTTTTCACTTGCATTTGAACCATAAGCTGCAAAAGCAATATCTCTTGTTGAAGGGGCACCGATGAAATCAATCCATTTCTTCTCATCGTTCTTAAAATATTGATGAATCCAAACACAACTTGTATGCCAATCTATTAATCTTTGAAAATAAAGATCCATATCTATATTACGGTAATATAAAATTGCCATTCTACCTGTAGTTGCTGAATCAATAACTAAAATATTTATGTTAGATTTAACGTTTAAATTATGTTTATATCCATCAATTGCCTTTGAAAACTGTACAGCATATTCATAATTAGTAGTCGCTAAAGTTACGTCTTCATTTAATTGAGCACCTAATAGAAAACTATTTTCTTGTAAATCTGGAATTTCTATTTTCTTATTTCCCCAAATCAAAAACACACGATTTTCAATTACCTTGCCCTGCTTTTCTATCAGCCATTTTAAAGCATTATGTGCTTTTTGAGATGCATTATAACTGATGCTTGCTACCTCATTACTTTTATTAAATCGTCCTCTAAAGGTAAAGCCACTTGTATCATTTCCAGAGATAATTTTAGCCTTATCTGCTGCATGTCTTATTTTATTAGCGTGTTTATCCGTACTTGGCAAAACTTCACCGGTAACGTAACATATATCCTCGTTTCCAACTTTTCGTTCATAAAACTTTATAAAAGAATCAAACATTTCCTTATCACGCCATGGTTTAAGCGCTGTTTCCGTGGGTGAATGAACTGCAAACCTGATAAATGCGCTGTCTTGATCCCCTGTTACAACAGAAAATATTTTTGGACGTTCTTTGTGAAGCTCTTCATACTTTTTTTCCCAACGTTTAATTAACTTTTCATCTTCATCCAAAAAAAGCACTTTATTTTTTACAAGATCTTGGATAAGCTGTCCTTTTTTTAAATAATTATAAATAGCTTTTAATCTATCGTTACTATATGAAGAATGAGCCCACTCTCTTAATTGCTCAATATAGGCTTCAAAAGGGTCATTCTTTCCGACTTTACCTCCATATTTGGTAAAGTCTCCAGCTGTATACATTAACTTATCATGCAGGGGATAAGGGGAAACTACAGCGCCCGCACGACTGGCGGAATCAACTGTACTTGGTATAATTGTACTTGCTTCATCTTTATCGATAACATTCGCTACATGAAACTCTCCCTCTTCTGTTATATATACTTCAATATGTGCATTTTGAGTTGTGTGGGCAATTGGCAGTAACATATACTCGCGATTAAAACGATTCTTTTTAACTTCCCCTACTTCCTTTATGTTTGCATCATATGTTTCTTGTAAGTTCAACAACCAAGTCACTTACTTCCCTCCTTCCATCTCAGTATATAAATCATCAATCGATTGCATATTATTTTCATCAAATTGTTTTGGTTCCATTTCTCCAATTGGACGAACGATAGTACATTCCTCAGGCTTTATAAATTTAATTACTCCATTTTTCATCACTGGGTTCCATAATCTGACTTCTAGCTGATTACGCCCGGTCTCGTCAGGATAATTAAATCCGTGAACCATTGTCCCTAAATGCATGTCTACAGAATCATCGTAATAACCTTTACCTTCCTCAAAATTAGTCGGCTCTACATACCCTTGACATTCACGCGTGCCTAAAAAGATATCGCGTCTTCCACCTACCCTTAATGATCGCTTCATGATATTATGATGCTTCTCTGGGTTATGATCATGTTTTAAATCTGGACGATGTTTATTAAATACGAAATATGCTTTTACTTTGTAGTGAACATCCCGCAGATACGTATAATTAGCCAGTGTATTTCCTCCACCGTAGTTAATCGGGCGAATTCCCTTCGATTCCATTTGGATTGGATTCATCACTCTAACAGAATCAATCACTATCGAAATACTAGGTTTCCAATAAATACTCTGTGTAACCCCTTTCAAAGCTTCATACGTAGGAACTTGATACGAACTTTTCTCTCCACCCATTCGAGTGAGTGGGTTTGTGAATAATGCGTAAGAACCTTTTAAATCGAATTGAATTCCATTCCACATAAACATCACCTCCTTTCAACAAACCTACCAACTAATTCCAATTATACATCACTTTTATTAAATGTCAAATACTGAATTATTTATTGTATGAATAGAAAATAGTTTTTTGTTAAATTTAAATAAAAATGTTATAATAAATTGTCGCAGAAATGCGTGGATTGAAATATACATTAAATTATTCAGGAACCTATCTTAATTAAAAGATAGGTTTTTGAATGTTAATAAGACAATAAATGAAACTCACTGTCTCCCTCAACGTTCACCCCATATTCAAGATCATAAGCCCCTTCCTTTAACGCATAGACTTTATCGTCAAATAATGTAATTAAACTTCCACTCTCGTTTAATAAATCTAATTGATATTGGTATAGATTAACGGTATATTGCTGTGCTTTTTGAAATAACAAAGAAAGATCCTCAATCTCTGTGTCACCATTTAATTCGGCGATAATGTCATTTCCTTCCCCATATGGAACAATAACTGAAGTAGTAGGACTATCAATAACTTTAAAATTTTTAGCGGCAGTATTATAACTGTTTGCAACACATAAAGAAGGAAGCTTTTCATATTCAAGGTAATATTCTTTTAAATAACTATTTTCAAACCCTTCTGCCATTAATAGTTGTACCATTGTTTCATTCATACCTTTTATTGGATAATCCAGATCTACTTCAAAACTTAGATAGAAATCCTTAAAATATCTTTCCATTGCCTGCATAGATAGGATACTACCACCATGTGCGAAGGTATCTTTTTTTATATCAACTAAAATATTTTTAGAGATTTCTTTTCCTGTCGAAATTTCCTTTAAACGGCTCAAATTTTCATTTTCATAATCTATTACATAAACATTCTGGTTATCTGTTTCCCCGTGACGGTTACACCTTCCTGCTGCTTGCGCAATGGAATCTAATCCGGCTAACGACCTAACAACACATTCAAAACTAATATCGACTCCCGCTTCAATTAGCTGTGTACTCACACAAATTACTTTTTCGTTGTTTTCCAAGTGATGTTTAACTTTATTCAAAATATCCATTCTGTGATTCGGACACATAGACGTACTTAAATGATAGATATGAAAGTTATTTTCTGAAACTAGAAATGCTTCATAAAGATCCTTTACGGCTTTTTTCGTATTTAATATAATTAGCGCATTATTAACGTCATTTAATTTTTCATTAATAAAGTTTATTAACATGTCTTGGTTAAAAAGAAAATCTGTTGCTTTATCAACAATGGTCACCCGTTTAAAACTTTCTATTATGTCTGGAATATCATTTATTATTTCCGCATCTGTATTTATTTCCAATTTATGTTTCACAAAATCGAGGGCTGGTTGTGTTGCTGTACATAAGATAATACTGGAATCGCAATAGTTTTTTAAAAAATTTAAAGCCTGATTAAATAAAGAAATGCAATGTACTGGAACCTTCTGAACTTCATCAAAAATAATAATAGATTCACTTAGATTATGAAGACGTCTTATATTTCTACCGCCATACCCGTAAAAAATATCTAAAAATTGCACCATAGTTGAAAATACAATCGGTGATTCCCAATTATCTTTTGCTAATCTTAACTTTTTTTGACTAATTGTATAGTCGTCCGAGCCATCAATATCTTCATGAATAACATTAGAATGATGCTCTAAAACATTTTCATAATCTCCAAGTATCTTTCTTACTTCTTGCGCATTTTGCTCAATGATTGTAGTATAAGGAACGATATATATGATCCTTTTCTTATTAAATAACTGTGCATGTTTTAAAGCATAACGTAAGCTTGCTAAGGTTTTTCCTCCACCAGTTGGAATTGATAATGTATAAATTCCGGACGGGTTTTCCGCAAATTGTTCACATTGTTCTGACATATTATTTCGTAATTGATTTATAAGCGTTTGAGGTTCACTATTCTTTTTAAAACTATTTAACTTATGTATTAATTTTTCATAATAAGTAGAAAATACATTTGTATCATGATCATTTATTTCTGTATAATTATTTTCTTCAAACTGTCTAGAATTTGTTCGGTCGGCATCAATCAATGTACTGAATATAAACTTCGTTAAATACATTATCTTCCAAGCATTACTTTTATCATTTTCTTTTTCCATAAAGTCTTTCAGTTCGAGCCTTGCTTTTTTTACATATGCATTTAATTCCGTTTCATTCATAACTTTATTAAAAAATGATTGTTTCATTTTCTCAAAATCTGATACTTTTCTGTCTCGTACTCTAGTTAAATATGTTGATTCCAAATTAGAATTTAAATAATCTTGCAAGTAAGAGTGGTGAGAAATAATTACATTGCCGATTATCTCTGCTAATAAAGCACTATAGGTGTCTTCTATAACATGATATAAATCAAATAAAAACTTCCCTCCGGCTGTGGAATGATCGACACTTCCTCTTGGAGGTGGATTATCCGGCTCGTAAACAGCTTTTAAAATATAGTCTTTAAAATCTTCACTGTACTTTCCCATATCATGTAGTAAACCAGCGAGTCCACATAAGGTTCCAACGCCAATCTTACTTCCATATTTTTCAGCTAACTTCTTAACTTCAATCAAATGATCTTCTACAGTCTGAATTACATTATCCTTTTCTCTAATATGAGCAATTGATAACATTTCTTCACCTCTATACAAATTATATAGTCTCTCGGAAATTAAATTTCCGCATCAGCTCTAGTCTTACGACTAGGGCTTTTGTGTTGCTTCACCCCCAAACCCAAAATCAAACGAGCATATTACTTGACTTTTTAATATCGCCCTAACAATCGGCTTGAAGGCATTATTTTTTGACGAAATGGGGGGATATTGTTTGATTACACAAGTACGCTCACATGAGGAGTACCTAGAATTTATTTCTAACCAATTTGATTCATCGGGCATAAGTAAAAAATTTATTAGAGATTTTTACTTTGATCTCGTTGTTTGGGTAAGTGTTATGGATTTAGCACCAACTGCCGATTTACTTAAACACCGGTATTCTTCCAATCCCAGAGGAAGAAAACCACGTAACCCAAGTGACATGCTTCGGAGTTTGCTTTTGATGTATAAGCTCCAATACACAAGTGTCGATAAATGGGTAGAAGCGTTAAAAACCATTCCACTATACGCCATTTTAAGTGGTTTTGAACCAGACTCGACTCCTGGGGTTGGTACCTTTTATGACTTTTTTAACCGGATTTGGCTTGCACCTTCTCCCCACTTGATGAATAAGAAGAAGAAAAAGCTCAAAAAGCCAAAAAAGAAAGGAAAAAAGAATCAAAAAATGGAACCTAATAACCCTGGAATTGTTGAAAAGCTGGTTCGTCGTGCGCTTAAACAACGAAAAAATTATTATTCGCCTAAAGCTCATGATGCGCTGCAACAGCTATTTAAGTCCATGTTTGTAGAACACTCTGCCGCACAAGGGCTTTTGGGAAATCCTCAGTCATTAAGCATCTTGGCTGATGGTACACCAGTAGAAACTGGTGGCCGACCATATGGAAAATTCCTTTGTAAATGCCGCAAACAGGGAAATTGGAAATGCAATTGCTTACGAAAATTTTCCGATCCCGATGCAAATTATGGGTGGGATAGTTCTCGTGAAAAGTATTATTTTGGTCGAAACCTTTTCATGGTGAGTGCTGCTGAAAGCCCTTATGATTTACCCATTTATCCAAGGCTGTATCGGGCAAGCAAGCATGACTCTGTCCTGCTTGTGAGTACCTATCATGAGCTTCTGTATTGGTACCCTGAATGGAAAATTGGGGAAAGCATCTTAGATTCAGCCTTCGACGCTTTTCCCATCTATGAAATGTTGGAACACTACGACGTTTCCGCCATCATTGACCTAAACCCAAGGCGTTCCAAACAGTTCACGTATAATGAAATGGATATTAATTTGGACGGTGTTCCCGTGTGCCCCATTGGTCGCGAAATGATTAATTGGGGCGTGGATAAAAAGCGTTACCGTCGCAAATGGCGTTGTCCTGCAGTCGTTGGTGGATGGCAATGTTCTAATCCATGCTCTGATTCGAGTTACGGACGAACATTTTATACATCGACCAAAAATAACCCTAGGTTATTTCCACGTGTAAAACGTGACAGTAAGGAATGGCGTAAACGCTATGCACTACGTACCGGTGCTGAACGATGTATCAAACGCCAAAAAATAGATTATAATCTGGAAGGCTCAAATGGACGAAGCTCCCGCCATTGGAACATTCGTACATATATCATCGCCATGTGCCAACATGCAGATGCATGGGTTAAGGAATCCAGAAAAAAGCAGTTTAAGGAGCTGCATGCAAAAGCAAAAATGATGTTAACCATTTAAAAATAGAACCCAATTTTTTAAAAACTGCATTTTGCAGGTTTATTTGGCATGGGCTTTTTTAATCAAAGAATTTAAAATGTAACATTATTCATTTTTACTCTCCAAAAGTCCTAAAATCACTCAGTTAATTTCCGAGTCTCTATATTATTTCCCTCCTATTTCGGTTATAATAATCATATCATATTTCCTATACACAAAAATGTACTTCTACAATAATTAACCAAATTGTTTTCGTCATTTTCCGACATTTTTATTCCTGTTTTTCAAAACTGTTTACTTCCTTTGCTTCTACCTTTTTATCGTTGTATGCTATAGGATACACAATTTGATTTAGAAGCTGGTGATACAATGAAAGTAGCAATTTTTGATTTCGATGGAACATTATATAAGAAGGAAACTTTTACACTGTTAATGAATCATTTAAAAGAGCATCCCGTATATGGGCCTCGGTACAACAGTTTTTATCGATCCATTTTGGCTCCGTATATTGGATACAAAATGCGTGTCTATCCAGAAGGAAAGATGAAAAGACAATTAATGCAACGCTATTTACGGGCATTTTCTGGGCTGACTAAAAATGAATTAGAAGAATATTTTGCGGAAGTCGCAAAAGAAATGAAGGAAGATTTTAATAAGGAAGTTACCTCAAAACTTCGTAATCATGCAGAAAACGGTGAATACGTTATGATTGTTTCTGGGGCGTTTACTCCCTTGCTCCAAGCAGCGACAAAAGAGTTTCATACTCTCGTTGATGAAATTATTGGTACTGAAGTTCCGCTTCAAAACAGTTTGTTGGATGTTCATATACCTATCGATCATGTACAAGCTGAACGGAAAACTGAACGAATCTATGAAAATTTAAAAGATAAACAGATTGACTGGGACAATAGTTATGCTTATGGGGATAGTTATTCCGATCTTGCGGTATTAAAAATTGTCGGTAATCCTGTAGCCGTATGTCCAGACGATAAGCTAAAAGTAGTTGCTAATAAAAATAAATGGGAAATTATTTATTAAAATCTTAGACTCTGCATAATGACATTATTTCTATTATAATGGTAACAACAGAAAACTTGAGGGAGGAACGATGTAACGTATGGATAACTTTAAAGCACTTGTTGTAAATAAACGTGAAAACGAATTCAATGTAACTATTTCTAATCTAAGTTTAGATGATCTACCTGAAGGAGATGTCATTATTAAGGTAGCATATTCGAGCGTTAACTATAAAGATGGGCTTGCCGCTACTCCGGATGGAAAAATTGTTCGTGATTATCCGCATGTTCCGGGGATTGATCTGGCGGGAACCGTAGTTAATTCTAAGAATAATAGATTTAAAGAAGGCGATGAAGTGATCGCTACAAGTTATGAAATTGGCGTTTCACATTACGGCGGATACAGTGAATATGCGAGAATTCCAGCTGAATGGATTGTCCCATTACCTGAAGGACTTACCATGAAAGAAGCTATGGTATATGGGACTGCCGGTTTTACCGCAGCACTCTCCATCCATCGGTTAGAGCATAATGGTTTGAAACCCGAAGACGGACAAGTCCTCGTTACTGGTGCGTCTGGTGGAGTAGGAAGCTCTGCTGTGGCAATGCTTGCAAAACTTGGATATGAAGTCGTTGCAAGTACTGGAAAAACTTCCGAACATGATTATTTACATAAGATTGGTGCAAAAGAGATCATTTCTAGAGAAGATTTACAACCAGAAAAAATTAGAGCCCTTGATAAACAGCGGTGGGCAGCTGCAGTCGATCCGGTTGGAGGAAAAACACTTGCGTATGTATTAAGCACAACGAAATACGGCGGATCTGTAGCCGTAACTGGTCTAACAGGAGGGCCAAATGTGCCAACAACAGTCTTTCCATTTATTTTAAGAGGAGTAAACTTGCTAGGGATTGATTCCGTCTATTGTCCGATGGAAGTTCGTGCAGAATTATGGAAGCGAATGAGCGACGACTTAAAACCGAAACAATTAGCAGAAATCTCGAATGAAGTAACTTTGGAAGAACTGCCAGCAACATTAAAAGATATTTTAGCCGGAAAAGTAAAAGGAAGAACAGTAGTAAAACTAGATTAGACCATCCTTGACATAATAAACCACGTTAGGAGTTCACTGAGAACTAGCCTTACGTGGTTTTTTTATTGATGAAATTATATCAGCGCTATACTTTTTATATCAGCGAATTAACGATTATATTAGCGCTTTGCCACTTTTATCAACGGTTTGGAGAATTAATTCAGCGATATCTCCTATATATCAGCGGTTTAACAAGTTTTATCGGCGAATTACCACTTTTATCAGCGGTTTGAAGAATTAATTCAGCGATATCTCCAATATATCAGCGCTCGCCTATCAAATCGTGAACACAACATTTTTCCCCACTGTTTATCATTCATATCGTAAAGACTCAATTGGATCAAGTCTGGATGCTTTGTTCGCTGGTAACAATCCGAAAATAATTCCGATAAACATGGAAAATAATATTCCACCAATGATTACAGGTAATGAAACGAGTGGTGGCCAGCCTGCAAAATGTGATACAGCAAGAGCTGCACCAGATCCTAGTAGCATTCCAATGATTCCTCCCATTAAGGTTAACGTCATTGCTTCGATTAAGAATTGAAATAAGATTTGACCCCGGGTAGCTCCAAGTGACATTCGTACCCCAATTTCTCTTGTCCTTTCGGTTACGGATACGAGCATAATATTCATCACACCGATACCGCCAACCAAAAGTGAAACTCCAGCAATACTACTAATAATAATTGTCATAATCCGGGTAATCTGTCCAATTCCTGCAGCAATTTCTTCCATATTTAAAATTTGGTATGCGTCCTCTTTATCATGCATTTGATTGAGTAGGGACGCGGCTTTTTCTCCCGCTTCTTGCAATTCATCAGTACCAGCTGCTTTAATCGCCACTTCTGTAATCGATGTTTTGGCAAAAACAGATTGCCATGTTTTCATCGGCAAATAGGCTGTATTGGAACTTAGACTAAAAATTCCACCTTCGCTTTCCATAACACCTACAATTTCAACTGGTTGCCCACCTATATAGACAACTTTTCCTAATAACTTTTCATCCTCATCCTCTTCTTCAAACAATTCTTCTTGGAATTTATCACTAACGACAGCAACTCTTGCCCCTGATAAAAAATCTGCTGCCATTAAATTTCTTCCTTCAGCAATCTCTATACCTTGTACATCTAGATACGCCTGATTTATTCCCATAATCATTCCATCTGTCGTCTCCTGTTGGTAGCGAACGGTCGATGATTCCGTACTTGTTGCAACTACCTTTTCCACTTCCGGAATTGCCTCGATTGCTTTAATATCTTCTTGGGTAAAAGCATCTTCAAAGAGCGCACTGGAATTTGATTCAATTTCTGCATCTGAAGGCATGTAGAAAAGTTCGATTGTATTAGACTCTCCCGTAAACTGGGACTTTAACACCGCTTCTCCACCTTGACCAATTGCAACAACTGCGATTACGGAGCCAACGCCTATAATAATTCCAAGCATCGTTAAAATAGAGCGCATTTTATGAGCACGAAGGGAAGCGAAAGCCATCTTAATATTTTCTAAAATACTCACGCCTCACCCTCCCCTATATCGCTCACATTATTTTCCAAATCCGTTTCTACCGGTTCATCTAATTCCATTAATTTTTCTAAAGCTTCCTGACCGACCACTTCTTCTGCAGATGTCAACATTCCGTCTCTAACAAAAATTGTCCGATCGGCATAACTAGCAATTTCCGCTTCATGTGTAACGAGGATAACTGTCGTTCCTTCCTTGTTTAACATAGTAAACATATCCATTATTTGCACACCTGTTTTGGAATCAAGTGCACCTGTAGGTTCATCTGCAAGGATAATGTCCGGTTCATTTACAATTGCACGTGCAATTGCGACACGTTGTTTCTGTCCACCCGAAAGTGCATTTGGTAAATGATCTGCTCGGTCGGATAGCCCAACTTTTCCAAGTGCCTCCTTTGCACGCTCAAGGCGCTCACTTTTTCCTATACCGGCATAGATCATCGGCAACTCAACATTTTGTAGTGCATTTAGCCGGGGTAATAATTGAAATTGTTGAAAAACGAATCCGACCGATTGGTTTCTAACTTGTGCTAGTTCTTTTTCGTCATAATCAGAAACCTGCTTTCCATTTAGTAAATATTCACCACTTGAAGGTTTATCCAAACAGCCAATAATATTCATTAATGTTGATTTACCGGATCCGGATGGCCCCATGATGGCTACAAATTCACCTTTATTAATTTGGAGATTGATATCTTCTAAAACGACTAAATCATCCCCTGCTACGGGATAGCTTTTGACTACCTTTTTTAGTTGAATCATTTTACTGTCACTTCCATCCCCTCAGAAATATCTGCAGGAGGATCAATAATTACTTGATCTTCATTTGTAATACCATCTTTTATCTCCATCTTTTCTGAATCGACAGACCCGATCTTCACCTCAACTCGCTTGGCTTTCCCGTCTTCTACAATATAAACAAAGTTAGCATCATCTATTTGCTCGACCGCATTGAGTGGCAATGTATTAACTTTATCTTCATTTGTAACAATTTCAATTAGCATTTTAAATCCAGGTTTTAACTTTATATCTTCATCTAAAGTAACACGAATTGGATAGACAACACTTGCATCTGTTTGATCAATTTCCATTGCCGTTTCCTCAGGTAAGTCGCCAATGAAACTTACTTCTCCTTGCCACTCTTCATCTGGAACGGCATCAGAGGTTAAAATAACTTTTTGCCCAACAGATATATTTAACGTATCGTATTCAGAGATTGTTCCTTCTACAATTACTTCATTTAAAGTACCGATCCGAATGAGTGATTCTTCCGCCATTTGGCCTTGTGAACTTACTTCTTCATTCACCTTTAAGACAGTTCCATCGACATCAGCTGTCACTATTAATTCTTTTAACTCGGAAGCAATGGACTCTTTTTGCAAATTCGCTTGTTCAAGTTCGATATTCGTCATTTGTTGTTCTAATTTTATTTGATCATGCTCTTCTTGCAACATTTCATTGTCTTTATCCTTTTCCAACTCTTTATCTATCTCATTATGTTTTTTGCGAATATTCTCCAAGTTAAGTGCCGTAGATCTAATTTGTAAATCATTTTGTTGTTGTTCAAGATCTAATTGTTTATTTTCATAGCGAATTAGTTGATCCCCTTTTTCTACTTTATCGCCTTCTTCAACAAAAATCTCAGCAACTTCCCCTTTTTCAGGCTGTACATATACATATTGTTCTTTTTCTAATTTTAATGTTCCTGGAGTCATGACAGTTTCTTTCATTACTTCTTGGCTTAATGTGGCTGTTTCTACTTTAACGGTTGAACTAGCAAAACTTTTCCAAACATTAATGCCAATTAATAAGACAATTATTGTGATAACTCCGATTACAATCCATTTTTTCTTCATGTATTAAACACCCATCATCGTATTAAGTCCTGCAGAAATCATTTGGAATATAAGGCCTACAACATAGAAAACTATGACGATCGACCAAGATAATCCTTTTGAAAATCTAGCTACAATTTGTAAGCCCAACGCAGTAATAATTAATGCCCATATAGAAAATATTTCAATGGAATTAAAGACAGCACCTAAAATACCTTCCGCACCAATGATTGAATTTAAGCTTGTAACCATTACTCCCGAATTACCACCTATCAGCATAAATACAATTCCATTTACTAACACACTAATCACACTAATAATATAGATGTACGTGTTCATCGAGAACAGTTGCTTAAACGTTACCTCGGAACGAACAATTTTAGCGATAATAATTTGTACAACTGAGAAAATAAGAAGAGTGAAAATAGGCGTAAATACTCCAGCAATAACAAAGGTGATTTGACTACCTATTGCCACCATCATCATTTCTTCCTCACTCATACCTGCGAAAGCTGGATCATCCATGAAGTCGATCCCGTTCATCATAAGTAACATTCCAACAATTGTAAGTACAGTCACGATAATCAAGGCTACAATTATTTTCGGATTTTCTCGTATTCTCTCAAACTGTTCTCTCGGATTCATTATCATCCCAAAAAGAGATGGTTTTTCTAATTTCGGTTGTTCTATTTCTGTATTCGTTTCATTTGTCATGATTCTTCAACTCCCTAATGTTTAATTAATTTTTTCCATTTCGTTTGCCCACTTTTTCACCATGTCTATCGTGACATTTGGAGCTATAATTTCAATCGAATATCTTAAACCTCCTTCACTCCAACTAATAAAACGGAATTCTTCCATATCAATATATAATCCTTCTTCTCCTCGGATCGGTTCTTTTTCCAAACCATCACCAAACAAATCTGCATCTTCTTCCGTATCTTCTAATGGAAGAATAGATAATGTCATGAGAGGAAAGTCGTCTTTGGTATAATCAATCATCACCTCTTGGTAGCTTGGTTCACCTTTCATTTCGAGAAAAGAAATATTATCCAACTCATGTTCTTCTCCATTTGGAATATATAATACAGAAGAAGTATCCATTTTCTTGGGGATATCTTTTAGTGTAATTTCTTCTTCAGAATATAAATCTTCAAAATCAGCTGAAGTCTCGATTTCAACATCTTCTGGCAGATCTAACTGGAATTTGGATTCGTCTATTTTAGCATTAAAGTCTATTGTTTTGTACTCCAGGTTGATTTGCACATCTCCACTTGATGAATTCATTTTTAATACTACCCAATGTTCCTTATCAATCCATATTTCTTGGTCACCAAGTAAAGTCTTTTGATCTTTCTGCTTCCGAGCAACCATATGAAATGTCGATCTACCATTAATTTCTTCTTCCCCAACGTTTTGCACATCATGCGTATCCTGTATCATTTCTAGTAACATTTCCACTTGCTCTTTTGGATTCATATTTAATTCCTGTAATTCTTCCTGTTCAAAAGAGTATGCTTTCTTTTCTTTTTCTTGATACACGATGAAGGCCTTCCCATCATTAATCGCTATAATTTCCCCTCCATCATCATCTATTTCTACTCGAGATTTTTCATTTTGACGCCACTCTTTTAGAGATGATATTTCATTTTCACCCATACCTTTAATCGTCATTTCCATTTCTCCGTAATAGGACGTGTCGCTATCTGTTTCTAGCGCATTGGCGATAACTTGCTCTGGTGAAAATTGATTCATTTTACCACAACCGATCAGGAGAACGACAGAGAATCCTATGAGTGCGAATACAGTTTTTTTCAACCGACTTCCTCCTTTCTTTTTGGTATCGAACAAATAAAGCATGCTCCAATATTTTCTTTTGACAACCCGTCGACTTCTCCACCATGTTTTTCAATAATTTGTTTCGTAATGGAAAGTCCTAATCCTGTACCGTGGGAATCTTTTTTACTGCGTGCTTGATCCACTTGGTATAACGGATCAAATAAGAAATTTAATTTTTCTGCCGATATTCCTTCCCCTTCGTTTTGTACGACAAGGTAGGCATATTGTGTAAAATCAAATGTATATGCATTTTTCACAAATTCAAATAAACCATTTTCTAGATTACTAGCTTCAGAGAGTGCAATAATCCATATTTTTCCTGATTCAGGTGTATGTCGAATGGCGTTCATCATTAAATTATCGGCAACTCGCATCATTTGTTTTGGGTTAACATCATATTCTCCATGAACAATATTACAAGCGAATAATTGAATGTTTTTCTTATCACATAAAGCTTCATAATCCGAAATAATCATATCAAAAAATTCTTCCCCATCGACAGTTACCAGTTCCAGTTCATAATCTCGTGATTGTAGTAATGTGTGTGTAATTAAATCATCTAGCATTTGTTTCATAAAGTCTGACTTATCTATAATTACTTTCTGATACATGTCACGATCTTTACAGGAAAGTCCTTCTGTTGCACTTAGCGATTCCGCATATGCCTTGATTGATGTAAGTGGTGTTTTTAGATCATGAGAAATTGTTGCAACCATATATTCTTTTTCTTTTTGTTCTTGGTCAATTTCTTCCCGAGCGGCGATGATTTGTTTTCGCATTGCATAAAAATGCTGTTTTAATTCACCGATTTCATCTTTGCCCGTTTCTGTTTCCGCATGAGCATTTCCACTAGCAAATGCTGACATCTCATCCATTAATCCGTACAATCTTTTATTCAATCTTCTATTAACGATAACAGCAATTGCCGCATAGATCAGGATGAAGGAAGTAACAAATAACCCAATGACGATCCAGCCGCGCTTTATAATTGTAGAAATTAATTCCTCTCTGGCAATTTCGATATCAAAAAAACCGACGATGCTCCC
>NZ_JBPPZG010000027.1:0-29519 GCF_051918545.1 Pseudogracilibacillus amylolyticus (SeqCode)
GTGGTATGTCTAAAGTGATTAATTTAAAAGTTAAAAATAATTTATTAAATTTAGACGCTACTGAAATCGCTGAATTGATTAAAGAAAGAAAGGTAACAAGTGAAGAAGTTACTTCGACTTTAATCGAGCATATTAAAAAGATCAATCCTTCCTTAAATGCAGTTGTTGAAGAGCGATTTAGTGATGCGTTAGAAGAAGCAAGAGAAAAGGATAACACTATTGACACCACTAATTGGAATAACCAACCGCTTTACGGAGTGCCGATCAGTATTAAAGAATCCATACATGTCAAAGGAATGAAAACAACTGGTGGTATTGTACATAGAAAAGATTTAATCATGTCTAATGATGCTTTGGTAGTTGAAAAGTTAAAAAAAGCTGGAGCAATCATATTATGTAAAACAAATACCCCTGCACTCTGCTTCTGTCATGAGACAGAAAATAAGCTTTATGGTAGAACCAATAATGCTTGGAATAGTAAGCGAACTGCAGGAGGCTCCAGTGGTGGCGAAGCAGCTTTAATCGGGGTTGGCGGTACACCGGTAGGTTTGAGTTCGGATATTGGAGGATCCATTCGATTTCCCAGCCATTTTAATGGAGTGGTTGGATTTAAACCTGGAAAATTTCAAGTTTCACCAGACGGACATTTTCCACCAGACAACATTCCATTACAAGCAAGAATGTCCAGTATCGGTCCAATTGGAAAATCTGTCAGGGATGTACAGCTAGTCTACAATATCATTAAAAGTCAGAATGAAAAACGAGCATTTTATGAGAAAATGCAAATAGAGATTTTGCCAAACGATAATGGTTTTCCTCTATCCGAACAAACTTCTACTTTTTTGGATAAAATACATAACCATTTGCAAGATTATTATCAAACGAACATATCAATTCCTCCGTATTTTAACGATAGTGCGACTATTTGGCAGGAAATTATGTCTGTTGATGGTGGAAAAGAAATTAGGGATTTAGCATTTAATACAGACCGTCCTAACCTCTTGAAGTATTATATGCAAGAGAAACTAACGAAAAAAACGACAACTCATCTGTATTTATCTTGGGCTTTAATCGGTGCCAATTTATTCAAGCCTTCACAAAAACGTATAAAGGAAATTGAAACTTTTATTGAAGAAGGCGATCGTGCATTAAATAGTTATTTAAAAAACCGTTTGCTCATTTTTCCAGTTTATCATCGAAGTGCTTTAAAACATGGTGAATTGTATAAAGAAATTTTCTCTATTAAAAAAACGTTTACTGAGTTTATGCCTTATATTGCTTATGCGAATGTTTGGGGACTACCTTCTTTAACCATTCCAGTTGGATTTGATGATAATCATCTACCGATTGGCATCCAAATCATGAGCAGAAATGGCAATGAACATGCTATTTTCAGGTTAGGAAAATTGCTGGAAAATAAATTTGGAGGCTATATTCGAAGTACATATCACGATTAATTCTTATCAAGAAATCATTGCCATTTTTTTATTCTTATACATCCAAAACAATAGGAAACAATAGGATGGAAAGGATGGTGGCAATGAAAAAAGATAAGCAGAAGGAAAAATATGATAATCGTTTTTCTGAAATTTCTAATGTAGAAAATTTACATGATTCACTTATTCCCGAGGAGTTTCCAGAGGGAGCTTTTGGTTCACCGATTAACGAACGGGAAAAAGTAGAAAGTAAGTCAACCGAATGGGAACAGGGTCAACAACGGACAAGTGCCTTTACTTATCCAGACAAAGAGCGACATGACGACTTACCACGTCAAACGCCTGGAGCTCATCCTTTACATGATGAATAAATATATAGAAGGCTGTCCAATTTGAAAATTATCAATTTAATGGACAGCCTTTTTTAATCAACTTTTTTTAGTACAAAATATGCACAGCCAAAATTACAATATTCATATAAATAATCTTCCAACATGTCGATTTTTGTATCATAAGATGCTTTGACATGTTCAGAATGATAAAATCCTTTTAATCTTAACTGATTATAGCCCCAGTCCCCAACAATATAGTCATACTTTTTTAATATATCGGAATAGCGCTCATTAAGTGCTTCTTCTTGAAAACCATTCTTAATGTTTTGGATCAGTTCATATTTTTTACCATTTAATTCAATCATTTCGAATCCCCTCATAGTTAGTACGTCTAGTTTAACATATTTTTTGATTTTTTTACATGTATGAAAAATCGAATAAACTCCACAATAAAGAATAAGTTTTTTCATTAGAAATACTTGAAAAGGAGTTAATATGTTGCAACAGACAATTCGGTATTTATTTAGAATTTGTACTATACTTATCCTACTCCTATCATTTACAAATTTTCATACAAAAGCAGAAAAAAAAGAGAACAAGTATCCCCAGCGGTATGCACTATATAAAAAAACCGAAGCAGTGTCCCTTGTTCCCTGGTATTATTTAGCTGCGATGGATCAATATGAACGAAATATTGATAAGGAAAAAGAAAAGGAAGATCCGCTAGTCTCCATTAGTTTTCCGGAAGAGCTTTGGTACGGCCTAGGTAATAGTAAAAAAATAAACGATGTACAAATTGTCGAAATGTTTGATGGAATAGGAAAAGATGGAAATGGAGATGGCAAGGCAGATCCCAATAATCCAGAAGATATTTTATTAACTGCTGCTATCACGCTTAAGAAAAATGGATTATCTGATGATGATATTAAAATCAGTTTATGGGAACATTATCAGCGTGATTTATCTGTTAAAACAATCACGAATAACGCCAAAGTATTTAAGCATTTCCAGTCAATTGAATTAACAGATCGAGATTTTCCTGTTTCTATCGACCATAATTATAGCTATCGCAGTACGTGGGGAGATGGAAGAGGGTTTGGTGGAAGACGAATCCACGAAGGTACCGATATTTTTGCAAACTATGGAACACCTGTTAAATCAACAACTTATGGTGTTGTAGAATTAAAAGGATGGAATTTGTATGGAGGATGGCGAATCGGTATACGGGACATCTTTAATATCTATCACTATTATGCGCATCTAAATGGTTATAATGATGACATCAAAGTTGGTGATATCGTTCAGCCTGGAGATGTTCTTGGAAGTGTTGGATCCACTGGTTATGGCCCCCCTGGAACAGCTGGAAAATTTCCACCACACTTACATTATGGTATGTATCAAGATAACGGCAGAAATGAATGGTCATTTGATCCTTATCCTTACTTAAAAAGATGGGAAAGAATAGCACGAGAAAAAAGAAATAACTGATTAAAAATTGGGATAAAAGAGGATGTTCAAAAAGTATTTAAATCATAGAGAAATCCGAACTATAATACAAATTTCTAATTAAAATTTGTATAAGTTCGGATTTCCTTTTAGCCAGTATAACTTGTATCGATACTGCTTACCGCAACAATGAACAGAACGTTTTAGTGTCGATGACCTCATAGTGGAAGAAACCAATGAAACATTATGGTCAAAGCTTTTGTGTTTTTCTATCTTTTGCCTTGTTCACGGCGTTTACAATACTTGCAACAAGACCTCCCCAAATAATAACAATACCGATCACCATCATAATAATTGCACTAACGCTCATTATATTCACCTTCCTTAAAGGTTATGTTGAATATTCCGACTATTTAACATTACTTATATCTTCCGTTTCTTCTTGAGTAGCGGAATTCGACTTCCATTTAATTAGTGACAATACAATTCCAATTACGAGGGCTCCAATTGCCAGTGACCAACCGCCCCACATAATAAACATATCGGAATACCCTTCATAGTTTCCTGTATCAGTGTTAAAACCTTTGGTAATATTCAATCTTAACAATTCAAACATCATATAACCTAATACAACTGGGGTAATGACTAACAAACTTATCGTCCACCATGATCCAATTCGAATATCAGATATTTCATTCGCATGTGTTTTAAACGTCCCAAGTTTACGCAAAATCCAAGCAATTAAGATCACTTCCACTAATCCTAATGCCGCCACACCAAACTGGTTGATGAAATAATCAGCTGCATCTAGGAAAAAGAGTCCACCTTGGGTAGCGAAAACAAGAGAAAGAACTGCTGCTAACCCTCCACCAAATAGGACAGATTTTGTCCTGGAAATATTAAACTTCTCAGAAACCCCTGCAACATATGTTTCAATAATGGAGATTAACGAAGTGAGTCCTGCTAGCACGAGCGATAAGAAAAATAATAACCCAAAAAACTCATTAAACGCTGGGAACTCATTAATAATTGCAGGGAACACAATAAATGCCAACCCTACCCCACCATCAACTACTTCATCAATTCCTACTCCTTGAGCAGTTGCCATGAATCCCAATACTGCGAAAACTCCGATACCAGCTAGAAGCTCAAAGGCAGAGTTACTAAACCCTGTAATAAATGCGTTATTAGTAATATCGGATTTTTTTGGTAAATAACTTGAATAAGTAATCATAATAGCAAATGC
This sequence comes from Pseudogracilibacillus amylolyticus (SeqCode), assembly GCF_051918545.1. Taxonomy (NCBI): domain Bacteria; kingdom Bacillati; phylum Bacillota; class Bacilli; order Caryophanales; family Bacillaceae; genus Pseudogracilibacillus; species Pseudogracilibacillus amylolyticus (SeqCode). Next base: position 4,461 of record NZ_JBPPZG010000027.1, read on the forward strand.
AATTGATAAACTGAAGAATATTTGCCCATATGCTGCAACCCATACTTCAGCACTAAATATTTGAGTAAAATCTGGTTGGAAAAACGCATTTAAACCTGATATCGCTCCGGGTAATGTAATCGCTCTAATAACAATGATTGTAAAAACAATAACTAATAAAGGAATCATAATTCTGTTAGCAATTTCAATACCACGTTTTACTCCACGGATAAGCAATCCTAAAACGAGTACCCAAACGATGATTAAAGGAATTAAGACACCTGGTACTAAACTACCGAATTGCCCCGGTACTTCAACTAGTTTCAAATAATCTCCAAATAAGAAACCTCCTGTATCTTCTCCCCAGGCTAAATTAAAGGAAAAATATGAGTACGATATTGCCCAGGCAATAATTACAGAATAGTAAGTGGAAATTACGAAAGCAACTAATACTGCCCACCAACCAATTCCTTCCGCTTTTTTATTCATCCGACGATAGGTTAATGGTGCGGAACCGCGGTATTTATGGCCCATGGTGAATTCCATGATCAAAATTGGTATTCCCGCAGTTAATAAAGCGAAAAGATAAGGGATTAAAAATGCTCCACCTCCATTTTCGTAGGCAACAGCTGGAAAACGCCAAATGTTACCCAAGCCGATCGCAGAACCGACCGCAGCTAAAACAAATCCCGCCCGTGTCCCCCACTGAGAACGCTCTTCCATACGTGTTTCCCCCTTTTTAATAGACAGGAAGTTTAATGGAAAATAGATTGTCATCCCATACGAAAGCAGACACAACATCTTATTTCCCATTAATACCCATCATTAATTGTTTACATTATAGCAATAGTTCATAAATATGTCAAAATTAATTTTATTTTCACTCAATTCGCACACATACTAATTTGAATTAGACTCACGAGGAACTGAAATAGATGGCCCATCCCCAGAACCAGCATTATAAAATTCTGGAACGTCTCCCATGATAACGCGTGAATCTAAAAATACTTTTGTACTTACTTCGGCAGTCTCTGTAGAAAACGGTACGACAACTCTAATATGAACTTCAATTGGCATATAAATTTCAATTAATGCTGCATTAACTCCAAATTCCTTTACTTCATGAACTATATCGGATTGAATGCTTCCAACGATTTCAAAATGTACCGGTATTTTAGGACCCAAGTTTGCAAGTATTGAATTCCCTGTAGCTTGACCGAGTGGAATTTCAATAACTGTTGGATCTTTTTCCGGTAAATCCCCAACAGAATCTCCAAATTCTAAAGGGGGTAAGTCAGGGTCATCGATCTCAAGTTGATCTCCTTTATTCATTCCATATAGAAAGTATTCCGCACGTTCTGTAGCTGTTCTTAATGCTAAATTGAAGGCTTCAGAATTCCATCCCAATGTAGCTACATTTCCATTGTTGTCCATTTCCGTTATGACGAGATCATCAAAGCTAACATTTTCTGTAGATTTAACCGCAGCATTAATTGTTCTTGTCGCAAATTCAATTGTTTTATCATTAGCAATATTCATTAATGTAGGTCTAATCCCACGATCGATAAGCCAAAAACTTAAGAATAGTACACTTATAAAAATAATTGTAGTCATCAATAGTAAATGCCGTACTGGAGGTGGAGACCTTCTAAATGAAAATTTTCTACGAAATCGCAAAATAAAAACCCCCCTAAAACAATGTATGAATGTTTTAGAAAGGTTAGACTAGTTGTATGAATATTAGAAAACTTGGCATTCGCCAAGCCTTTAATGGCGAGTGCCTGCACTTACGACGCACAGGACGTGCTAGTACTGGCATTGCGACAGGACGTCGCGCTTTTAGCCAGTGAGCAGTAGGAAAGTAGTTTTATACTTTCCTACCTGCTTAGAAAACGAAGCCTTTAGAAAAGTATCCAACAACTAAAATTTATTATTATGCTATTTTTAACAACGCCTCTTTCCCTGTCATCCCTTCTTCCCAACCGTATTCTTTCGAAGCGTCCGTTATACTTTCTAAAGGGGCTTCTAGTAATTGTTCAATCGTTCTTACACCAACTGCCCTGCCAGCAATTACTTTTCTATCTTTTAATTTTTCATTCAGTATATCTACATCTAAAGCTGCACACATAATGTAACCAACTTCATTACTTACAATTAACAAATTTGTTTTTGGTAATTCAACCCGAATAGCAGTAAAAATAACACCCTCAATGTCGATTGGATTAATCGTAATCACATTATCTCCCTCCAAGCATTAACACTATACTGTATGCTTGAAGGAGATTTTTGACACAAATTAACTCCTTATTTGCTGATACTCTATTAATGTTTTTACCAAAATTTCACGTATAAATTCTGGTAAGTATAATTTTTTCTCCTTTGCCCTTGCAATTTCAGGTAGTAACCGTCCAAATGTAAATGTATCTGCAGTAACTAACTTATATAACCGTTTAGACTCTAACGGTACTCCATTAAAAAGAACTGCTTTCACATATTCTTGTCCATTATCATGAAAGTCCGTAACAACATCCAAATTTGCAAATACCATTCTACCGATGACAACACCCCTAAATCCAAATCCCTTTAACTCTAAATTAATTAGCTCTTCAGTTAAAGAAACCCGAACCACTTCCTGAATTTCATCTCCGGATAATGTGACTACACAAGGATTGATTGGATGTGGACAAATACGATGAACGTCTTTATATGTAATATCACCCGCTTGAAAGTGATCAATTAAAAGACCCGCATTTAACATTGCAAAATCAGCATCGGTCCAATCTAATAGTTTCTCTGTCAACTGTTTCATAATGGTCGTTTCTTGATACCAGTCCACTTTGATCGGTTTATCAATATGAACAATTTTTTTCCCTAAAATTTGCTCAGCATCATTTGCAAGTATTGCTAATTGTTTTTCCGTATGAGTATCTGGTGGCAGATGCGTAATATTTGTTGCATATGCTTCTTTATTTACGATTTTCTTCTCTTCATGGTCCCAAGTGATTCTTACTTCACCCACATACGAACAATGTTTACCAGCAGCCGTAAGTAGTGTCTGGTCGACTATTTCTCCTGTCCGAAGTAGATGATGAGTATGCCCGCCAATAATCAAATCAATAGATGGAAATCTTTTTGCTATTTCCTTATCTTCATCTATTCCTAAATGAGATAAAAGTACAATAACATCTGTCTTATGTTGTAATTTTGTTAACTCTCGATAGATAACTTCATGAGCTGAATTTACATTCCAACCTAGTAGATGGTAATAAGGGTTAAATCTTGCGGTTAAGCCTAGAAACCCTATTCTAACTCCACCTTTAGAAGTAACTGTATGAGCTGACAATAGCCATGAAGGATTCTCCGACAAGGTACATTCTAAATTAGAACAGATAACTTGAAATTGTGCTTGATCATAAAGATGATAAAGATCGTCATGAGCAAGTGTTATTCCTTCATTATTTCCTATTGTAACAAAGTCATATCCAGCATGATTTAATAATTCAACATTGGCTTTTCCCATCGATGCTTCTGTAATTGGATGAACACGATCCATATGATCACCAATATCTATCGTCCATGAAGACTCCCCGCGTTCTTTACTTTCCTTTCGTTTATTCTTTAAGAAAGTAACGACCTGAGGCCAATGATCGAAATAACTATGTAAATCATTTGTATAATAAAAATGAATATTTTCTTTCATATATGAATACTCCCTATTATAAGTGCGTGTTCAAAAAGGAGGATAAAAAGGACCAAGTCGGCTAAAGTCGCCACGTCCTGTGGCAACGCCGACACTAGCACGTCCTGTGCGTCGAAAGTTCGAGGCGGCGAAGCTTCGAGCAGCGGAATGTATGCATTTAGATACATGAGCAAACGCTTCTAGCACGCAGAAAAAGTGCTTTCCTTTTTCAAGGAGCGGAGAAGCAAGCCAACGAAGAAATTCGCAGTGTCATTTTTACCGGACTTTTTGAACATCCTCTATAAGCTCTCCCATATTAATCGTAACGCAGCAATAACAATTACAATCCGTAAAATCCATTCTAACGTCTTTCCTTTAAACAGTTTGCTCGTTTTTGCACCTACTGTTCCACCGATATAAGAACCTATTACAAAAAATAATACATATGCCCACACGATATGTCCTAAAACAATATGTGTCGTCGCACTGATAAGACTAATGAAAAATATCATAAACATCGATGTTGCAATTGCGACTTGAATAGGTATCCCAAAGAAAAGAATCATTGCCGGAACGCTAATTGTTCCTCCACCTATACCAAATAAACCCGATAATGCACCGACAGCAAACGACAATATAAATGCTGGCACATACGTAACATTATACTGAAACGTTTCTCCATCAATTTCAAATGTTCTAGTATACTTATTAATTTCCAATTGTTTATTTTTCACCAATTTTTGACGATCTACTAACATCATTGCAAAAACAATCAGCATTAAAATTCCGAAATATAAAGAAAACTCATCTGTATCTAGCAAGGTGTTAATCCATGATCCAATAATACTACCCGGAATACTACCTATTAAGAAAATTACCCCTGTTTTAATATCTACTCTTTTAAGCTTGTAATAAGCTAAAGTTGATGATAAGCCTGTAAACACCATTGTAACAAGCGATATTCCTACAATTGCTTGTGGATTGGCCCAAGAAAAGCTAGCAAAATTATCATATAAAAATAACATAGCAGGTACAAAAATTATTCCCCCACCTAGACCGACCAAACTTCCAACAAAAGCTGAAATAAACCCAATTAATAATGATATTATTATGACCAAGTTAATCACTAACCCTTTAAAATATTCGTATGTATTATAGTAACACCCATTAGAAATGTTTACTAGCAAAGCATATCGAAAGTCAAAGATGCAAAATGATTATTTGAGGAAGGACAACCCGAGGTCGGATGCTGAATTTATTTGAGTTTTGCGAATTCCAGCGCGTAAATATAGTCTGCAAAACTGCTATATGTCCCATCGTCTAGTCATTTTAAAATTATTTTTTATTTTACATGCGTGTTCAAAAAGGAGATAAAAAGGATCAAGTCAGCTAAAGTCGCCACTTCCTGTGCGTCCCAAAGTTCGAGGCGGCGCAGTTCCCGGCAGCGGACTTTTACAGGATGTGATGACTTCAGGACGTGGGCGGTTTTAACGGAAGATCCCCTGATGCATTTAGATACATGAGCAAACGTTCTTGCACGCAGGAAAAGTGATCTTCTTTTCCAAGGAAACGTTCTTGCGCGCAGGAAAAGTGATCTTCTTTTCCAAGGATACGTTCTTGCACGCAGAAAAAGTGCTTTCCTTTTTAAAGGAGTGGAGAAACAAGCCAACGAGCTACTACAGGATGTGTTGACTTCGATGTTTGACACAGGACGTGTCGGTATTTAGTCGAAGGTCCCCTAACACAGTGTCATTTTTACCGGACTTTTTGAATATCCTCTTTAAATGTTCATTATCTTGTATTGTCTATTTAATTCTTTCACCTAGAAACAACATCATGCATAAAATAACATTAACAGTTAGTACAAATAACATTGGCAATTCACTAGGAGCGAAGATTATGTATCAAAACGACACAAAAAATGACCAAAATAGTACGGAGGCCTTAAATATAGCCGCTAAACTCGCGGTAGTTGGATCTGCTATAACTACAATAGGTGATGCCATCTCAGTTATTTCAGCGGTAGTAGCGTTAGAAGAACTAACAGCCTCCGATGCTCAACAGAAACAACAGCAAGAAGAACAAAATCAACAACTTCAATTGATGCAGCAGCAAATTGATGATCTAAAAAATGAATTATCTAACTTAAAATCTGAAAACAATTAAATTTAGTTTTAGTATTTTATATTCATCATTAAATAATTAGTGACCGGCAAACAGTTGGCCTCTTTCTATGACTATGTAGTTGAATGGTTAAACAAATTAGGATTTATCGAAGTGAAAAGCGAAGATATAATAGCGATTGGATATCACAATCGTGGAGTTTTGAATTGAGACCGCAACTAGCGGTCTTTTTTGGCAATTAAAAAAGCCTTTCTTGACTCGCCCACTGGCTTAAAGCTCTGGCATCCTGGGACTGCGCTTTGAGTAGTATTTAATATTTTACTTTATCATTAATTTCATTATTTATTCATTTCGGTCAATTAAACCCTTTAGCAGAACATAGTACCTTAATCTGGTATTGGTGGTATACTTAGTTGTGTAAAAGCGTAGGCGATTTTCCTAGCAAATTGAAGCGGGGGCTCTATCGACTGTAAATGAACATACATGATTACAGGTGATGTAAATAACCAATGGTTGTGGATAGCACTAACAATAATCCCTTGTTGAACTGCTGTAAATACAAAGTTTGGTATTTCCTCTTGTAATATTGCTATTTCTAACAAATTCAATGCTTGCCCTTGATTATCTAATGATTCATAACTTACATCAATTACTAATACATTAGTGCTTTTTTTACCCTCAATGGTCAAATTTATGTCCCGGTGAAATGATACAGAACAGACACCGTTTTTTTCTTTTCCCCTCCCCCCCAAATAATATGCGAATTGATCACACAAAGCGTTTTTTTCCATTAATCATACCCTCCCATACAGATATAATATGTTTGAATGGAAGGTTTAAGAATGGAAAATTAATTTATTGTATTGGTTTAACCACGTATCTATCCAAATACTTATTTTAACATGATATCAATTGCTAAAAAGATAACCGCCTTAGTGGCAACATGACAAAATGAAGAAAAATAAAATAAACCCTTACCACTAACATTGTAGTGACAAGGGTTCTGATGTTTTATCCAATACTACCTTCCATTTCCATGGAGATTAAACGGTTCATTTCAACTGCGTATTCCATTGGAAGCTCTCTCGTGAATGGTTCGATGAAGCCCATAACGATCATATCTGTTGCTTCTTGCTCTTCTAAACCTCTACTCATGAGATAGAAAAGTTGCTCTTCTGATACTTTTGAAACTTTTGCTTCATGTTCAAGTGAAATATTATCATTGTAAATTTCATTATATGGTATGGTATCTGAAGTTGATTCGTTATCCATAATGAGTGTATCACATTCAATATTGGCACGTGCTCCATCTGCTTTACGACCGAAGTGAACAATACCGCGATACGATACTTTTCCTCCATGTTTCGAAATTGACTTTGAAACGATAGAAGAAGATGTGTTTGGTGCTAAATGATACATTTTAGCTCCTGCATCTTGGTGTTGACCTTTTCCAGCTAAGGCAATCGAAATAGTTGTACCTCGGGAGCCTTCTCCACGTAATAGGACTGACGGATATTTCATCGTTAATTTAGATCCCATATTACCGTCGATCCATTCCATTGTTGCATTAGCTTCACATGTAGCTCGTTTTGTTACTAAATTGTAAACGTTATTTGCCCAGTTTTGAATGGTCGTATAACGACATGTAGCGTCTTTTTTAACAAAAATCTCTACAACTGCACTATGAAGTGAGTTTGTTGTATATACCGGTGCAGTACATCCTTCTACATAGTGAACAGATGCACCTTCATCTACGATAATAAGCGTTCTTTCAAATTGGCCCATATTTTCAGAGTTTATTCGGAAATATGCTTGTAGCGGTGCTTTTGCTTCCACACCTTTTGGCACGTAGATGAATGACCCACCAGACCATACCGCCGTATTTAGGGCAGCAAATTTATTATCTGACGCTGGAACTACTTTTCCAAAATACTCTTTAAATATTTCTTCATGCTCTTGAAGTGCAGAATCGGTATCAGAGAAAATAATTCCTAATTCTTCTAAATCTTTTTCTAAACTTTGATATACCACTTCTGATTCATATTGAGCAGAAACACCAGCAAGGTATTTTTGTTCAGCTTCTGGGATACCTAAACGATCAAAAGTTTGTTTGATTTCTTCAGGTACTTCATCCCAAGATCTACCTTGTCTCTCAGATGGTTTTACATAGTAAATAATCTCATCGAAATCAAGTTCCGATAAATCTCCACCCCACTGAGGCATCGGTTTTTTATAAAAAATATCCAACGCTTTAAGGCGTTCTTCTAGCATCCACTCAGGCTCATTTTTCATACGTGATATTTCTTCAACTACTTTTTTTGTAAGTCCTCTTTCCGTACGAAAGACAGATACATCACGGTCATGGAACCCATATTTATATTCGCCAATATCAGGCATTTCTTTCGCCATTTTAAAAAACCTCCTTAAGTTTTTTCGAAAGCTGTGAGAAAGAATACAACTTTCTTATTGCCCACTGGTTAAAGGTACCTCATCTTTGGACTGTGCTTTCGCTTGTCCCAACTCATATATAACAACAGTTCATACTTTATTTTGTAGCAATTCAAGCAACTCGGGGAGTTTATTTGTTTACCTTCTCCATCGCTTTCCAAGCAAGTGTTGCACATTTGATTCGTGCTGGAAAATTGGATACTCCTTGCAATGCTTCGATATCTTCTAAACCAAATGCTTCTATGTCAACCTCTTCGCCTAACATCATTTTTGAAAATAAATTTGACATTTTTAATGCTTCATCTATTTTCTTGCCTTTTATTGCTTGAGTCATCATTGAGGCCGAAGCTAAACTGATCGAACAACCTTCACCTGTAAATCTCACATCTTCCACAACATCACCATCTAGTTTAAATTGTAAAAATATGCGATCTCCACATGTTGGGTTGTTCATTTCAACTGTTAGTGATTCATCTTCAAAAGTTCCACGATTTCGTGGGTGTTTGTAATGATCCATGATGACTTGTCGGTATAATGTGTCTAAATTAATATGCGACATTCCCAAAATACTCCTTTGTTTTCACCAGACCTTCGGCTAAACGATCAATATCTTCTTCTGTATTATACAAATACATGCTTGCCCTTGCAGTTGCTGAGACATTTAAATGTTTCATTAAAACTTGCGCACAATGGTGACCTGCGCGAATGGCAATACCTTCTGTGTCCAAGACAGTTGAGACATCATGTGGATGAACATCATCAAGATTAAACGTGACTAAGGCTGCACGTTTTGTAGGTCCATAAATGGTAAGCCCATCTATTTCACTTAACCTCTCAAGTGCATATTTTGCTAATTTTTCTTCATGCTGCAAAATATTATCCATGCCAATGTCCGTTAGAAAGTCGATTGCTGCGCCAAGACCAATTGCTCCAGCTATGATTGGTGTCCCACCTTCAAATTTCCATGGAAGCTCTTTCCAGGTAGAATCATATTTTTCAACAAAATCAATCATTTCTCCACCGAATTCGACCGGCTCCATTTTCTCTAAAAGCTCTTCCTTACCATATAATACACCTATTCCCGTAGGAGCACCCATTTTATGTCCAGAAAAAGCGTAAAAATCACAATCCAAATCTTGGACATCAATTTTAAGATGTGGTGCACTTTGCGCTCCATCTACAACGATAACTGCATCATTTTCATGTGCAATTTTCGCAATCTCTTTAATTGGATTAATTGTTCCTAAAACATTTGAAACATGTGCAATAGCAACAATCTTTGTTTTATTTGTAACTGTTTCCTTTACATCCTCAAGAGAAATCGTGCCATCTTCTTGTAATGGAATATATTTTAATGTAGCACCGGTTATTTTAGCCACTTGTTGCCAAGGTATGATATTACTATGGTGTTCCATTGGAGTAATAACAATTTCATCTTCAGCCGTCACATTTTGCAATCCGTAACTTTGTGCAACAACGTTTATACCAGTTGTTGTTCCGCGATTAAAAATAATTTCCGCTGTACTTCTTGCGTTAATAAAACGTCTTACTTTATCTCTTGCTCCTTCATATAAATCAGTTGCTCGAGAACCGAGGGTATGAACACCCCGATGAACGTTTGAATTTGTTTGCCGATAATAATTATCGATCGCTTCAATTACTTTAATTGGCTTTTGAGCAGTTGCCGAAGAATCGAGATACACTAAAGGGTGACCATTTACTTCTTGATCCAAAATGGGGAATTGTTCACGAACTCTTCGTACATCCATTAGCTTAATTTCCCTTCAATTAATTGTGTTAATTGATTTTTAATTGTTTCAATCGGCAATTCATTAACAACTGGTGCCAAAAATCCGTGAATAATTAGTTTTTCTGCATCTCTTCTTGTAATTCCACGACTTTGCAAATAGTAAAGTTGCATATCATCAACACGGCCAACAGATGCTGCGTGTCCTGCTGTTACGTCATCTTCATCAATTAAAAGAATAGGGTTTGCATCTCCTCGCGCATCTCCGCTTAACATGAGTACACGTGACTCTTGCTCTGCATTCGCACGAGTAGCTCCATTGTCAATTTCACCAATTGCGTTAAAGATAGCCGTTGTACGACCGCTAAGCACTCCGCGTTGTAAAATTTGTCCATCTGTATCTAAACCAATATGCACTGTTTTTGCTGTAAAGTTTTGTGTTTGTTTCCCGCGACCTACTGTTACTGTTCGAGCATTTACCGATGAACTATTACCAATTAAATTAGTAACATTTTCAGATACTGTATGCCCTTCGTTCATCTGGCCAAGTGCCCAATCAATTGTTGCATCCCGGTAGGCCACTCCACGTCGGTTAATATATGAAGTAGTACCTGCAGCAAAATGATCTACTGCGCCAAACGAAACTTTCGCATTATCATGCGCAAATACTTCTGTAATAATATTTGATACTGTTTCTTCTGACTCGTTATCCGAAATGTAATTTTCTACATAAGTTAGTTCACTATTTTCTTCAACCACTACAATGACATGATTGAATAGAGCTGCTTCACGATCTTCCTGCCAGAATATTGTTTGTAAAGGATCCTTTATTGCAATGTTTTTCGGAACATATACAAAAATTCCACCATTCATTAAAGCTGCATGTAAAGCTGTTAACTTATGTTCATCAATTGCTACTGCATCTTTCATGTAATACTTTTGAACAAGCTCTTCGTGTTCTTTAAGAGCTGTAAAAATATCTGTAAAAATTACACCTTTTTCTTTTAATTCATCGTCTAATGCTGCATAGGCAACTGACTGGTTACGTAAGATAACGATATTCTTTGGTGTGTTTTTTTCATCGATAAAATCTTTTAATTGTTCTGGAACATTTTTTAAATCGGAAATTTTTTCTCCTTCTGCTCCGTGTTTAAATTTAGTGAAGTTCCATCTCGTAATATTTGTTTTATCTGGTTTAGGAAGGTCGAGTGTTTGAGCTAAATCTAACCCTTCCAAACGTAGAGTTGTCATCCATTTTGGTTCATCATTTTCTTTTGAAAATTGTTCAACATATTTATTATCAAATGGTAACGTAGTAAGTGTGGTCATCGAACTATCTCCCTCCTACCTTAAGCGTTTTGACCGACCGTTTCATCTTCAATGCCGAGTTCTTCTTTAATCCATTCGTATCCTTCTTGCTCTAAACGTTCTGCAAGTTCAGCACCACCTGATTTTACAATACGACCTTGCATAACGACATGAACGAAGTCAGGTTTAATATAGTTTAATAAGCGTTGGTAGTGGGTAATAATTAAGCAACCTAAGCCTGTTTCTTCACGTACTTTATTCACTGCATCTGAAACGATCTTTAATGCATCGATATCGAGTCCTGAGTCAATCTCATCAAGAATGGCAATTCCTGGTTTTAACATCATTAATTGCAGAATCTCGTTTCGCTTTTTCTCTCCACCTGAGAAACCTTCATTTAAGTATCGTTGAGCCATATTTTGGTCAATTTCTAAATCGTCTAATGCGCCGTCCATTTCTTTAATAAATTTCATTAAAGAAATTTCATTGCCTTCTTCACGACGTGCGTTAATAGAAGAACGTAAAAAGTCAGATGTTGTAACTCCGCTAATTTCGCTTGGATATTGCATAGCCAAAAACAGTCCTGCACGCGCTCTTTCATCTACTTCCATTTCTAATACGTCTTCGCCATTTAAAGTAATGGAACCTTTCGTAACTTCAAATTTCGGGTGGCCCATAATTGCTGCTGCAAGCGTAGACTTCCCAGTTCCATTCGGTCCCATGATTGCGTGAAATTCACCACTTTTTATTGTAAGGGTAATCCCCTTTAATATCTCATTACCTTCAATTGAAACATGAAGATCCTTTATTTCTAATGTAAACTCTGCCATATTGATACCTCCACATACTGTAGTGTATTTTATTTGGTTTTCTAACCAATTATCAATTTATTCTCAGTACAATCTTATCTGATTGCATTCAATTTATCAAATATAACGGATAATTAAGTATCTATTTATATAGTTTTTTGAATAAATACCTTTATAAAAGATTTGTTTGTTATTTCCAAATACATTCTCATTTAAAGCCCCCTTATTAATAATTGTTCTAATTTAACAATAAACTAAAAGTGATAATTTGTAAAATAATTTTAGGTTAAAAAATGCTGATCCCATTTAAAAGGAATCAGCATCTTCATCATCTTAGTTTACAGGTACAACAGCACCTTCATAATTTTCAAGTATAAAGTTTTGAATTTCTTCGGAGTGTAGTACTTCAACCAATGTTTTTAATGCTTCGTTATTTTCATCTTCCGTTTTAACAGCAATGACGTTAACGTATGGTGAATCATCTTCTTCTCTATATATAGAATCATTCTGCGGATCAAGACCAGCACCAATTGCATAGTTTGTGTTAATTACGACTAGTGCATTTTCTTCAGTTTCATATATTTCAGGTAAAAATGCAGGCTCATAATCTGGTGTGAACGTTAAATCTTTTGAATTTTCTTCAATATCATCAATCGTTGCTTTATCTACATCAACATCGTCTGCTAACTTAATTAACCCTGCTTCTTGAAATAAGCCCAAAATACGACCATGATCAGAAACTGAATTACTCAAAATAACTTCTGTCCCTTCAGGAATATCTTCAATATCTGTAATTGATTTTGAATAAATTCCTATCGGTTCGATATGAATACCACCAATATGTGTTAATTCATACCCTGTATCAGCAACTGTTTGCTCTAAATAAGGGATATGCTGAAAGTAGTTAGCATCTAATTCACCACTTGCTAAATCATCATTCGGTAAAACATAGTCTTCATAAGGTTCTATTTCAAGTGTAATCCCTTTTTCAGCCAAAATTGGAGCAGCTTCTTCTAAAATTTCCGCATGTGGAACACTTGATGCTCCAACTTTAATTGTTACTTCTTCTTGTTCTGTATCTGTGTCATCATTTGCTTCTTCATTCGTATTGTCTGTATTTCCGCCACCACAAGCTGCTAATACTAAAATAAGTAGTACGGAAAATAATGTTAGTAATCTCTTCATTTTATAAAAATCTCCTTTATCTTTTGTCTAATTTTTTTGAAGTAAAGTCTCCGATAAATTGAAAAATAAAAACGATAAGTACGATTATTACTGAACAAATAAATACAATATCAAAGGCTCTACGCTGGAATCCTGCATAATATGCGTAACTTCCAAGGCCACCCGCACCAATTGCACCTGCCATTGCCGTATAACCAATAAGCGCAATTGCGGTAACAGTTATTCCTGAAATTAAAGCAGGCATTGATTCAGGAAGTAGAACTTTAAAAATGATAGATCGTGTACTTGCTCCCATAGATTGCGCAGCCTCAATAACACCTTTATCGATTTCCTTTAAAGCAATCTCTACTAACCTACCATAGAACGGAGCGGCACCAATAATTAAAGCTGGTAAAGCTGCATTCGGTCCTCTAATTGTTCCAATTAAAAAATACGTAAATGGAAAGAGTAGAAGTATCAAGATAATAAATGGAATGGCACGAAACACATTTACTATTGTTGCTGTGATGAAGTTAATGACTTTATTTTCCCAAAGCCCATCTTTAGCGGTTAAATATAATAGTAATCCGAGTAATACACCTATGATAAATGTTCCAGTTAACGCTATTAACGTCATATAAAACGTTTCATACGTCGCTGTTATTAGTTTGTCCCAATCAATATTATCAAAATTAAGTGTCATCTCGAATCACCTCCACTTCAACCGAGGCTTCTTTAATAAAGTTAATCGCTTTTTCAATTTCAGCTGTATTTCCTACCATTTGAACAATTAAGGTACCTAACATACCATTTTGTGTTTGCGTAATTTTTCCTTGGATAATATTTGTATCAACGGAAAACTTTTTCGATACTTCACTAATTAAAGCTTCATTTGCAAAAGCACCTAAAAAGTTGAGGCGTAATACTTTTCCACGTTTCTCTACATTATTGAGAATGTCCGCAACACTTTCTTCTACGTCTGGATTTGCCATTACTTGTTCGACAAATTTTTTCGTAACAGGTTGTTCTGGGTTCGAGAACACATCTAGAACATTACCAGTTTCTACGATCTTCCCTTTCTCCATAACTGCAACCCGATCACATATTTTCCGAATCACATGCATTTCATGGGTAATTAAAATAATCGTGAGGCCAAGTTTTTTATTTATATCAACTAGCAAATCAAGAATTGAATTAGTAGTTTCGGGATCAAGTGCTGATGTAGCTTCGTCGCAGAGGAGAACTTTCGGATCGTTAGCAAGCGCACGCGCGATTCCTACACGTTGTTTTTGTCCTCCGCTTAGTTGGGAAGGATAGGCTTTTTCTCTTCCGGTTAGCCCGACCAAATCGATCAGCTCTTGAACCTTCTTTGTCTGTTCTGTTTTTGGAACACCTGCTATTTCTAGTGGAAAAGCAATATTTTCCTCCGTCGTTCGTGACCATAAAAGATTAAAATGTTGAAAAATCATCCCGATTTCTTGTCGAGCTTGTCTTAAATTTTTGCCTTTTAGTTTAGTCATTTCTTTTCCATCAATAATAACGGATCCATCCGAAGGCTCTTCCAAACGATTTAGTAGCCGTACTAATGTACTTTTCCCTGCACCACTATACCCTATTACCCCAAAGATTTCGCCTTCTTTAATTTCTAGTGATAAGGAATCTACTGCTGTAATCGGGCTTTTATCTAATGTAAAAACTTTCTTTAAATTTTGTATCGATATCATGATTTGCCCTCCTTTAACATCGTTGGTTTGGGAAACTATGAAATTCGCATAACATTAGATTCATACTCTAATGCCATCCTGTTTACTCTTTCAGATACAATTAAAAAAGTCTTCCTGTAAGAGAACAGAAAGACTTAACAATCTATCTTCACGTTCTCTCATCTATCAAAGCATCTGCTTTGCAGGATTTAGCACCTTTCAATTTTGGAAGTAAAATTGAAGGTTGCCGCGAATTCATAGGGCCAGTCCCTCCATCGCTCTTCATAAGAGTTAAGATGTATTCCTTTTTATTGATAACAATAAACAATATAGCATTATATCTGTTTTTATGTCAAGTAATACGTTTAATCTTGTCGAAAGAGCTCTGGTGCATATGTCCATACATAATGATATATATTTGCAACGGAAAAGAATGTATACACTTTTTCTTTAACTTTATCGTCCTTCATAACGAACAAGCAAGGTACACTTTCCACCTTATATTTCTGCATAAATTCTGGGTACAATGATGCGTTCATCTCATAAAAAATATCTTGCTGATGTGTCTTTTCGATTTTTTCTAAAAATGAACGCGCTACATGACATGTTCCACAAAAAGGGGTATGAATGTATAATAAATAGTCACTTTTTTGTTCTAATTGTTCTGCGGTTATTTCTTGCAAAAGAATCACCAATTTCCTTATAACATCAAATACAATGGATCTATTTTAAAATTATGTTTTACCAATTCATGAGCAATAATATTCAAAGGAGTTAGTTCAACTTGTTGATAATCATCCGGAATATACATTTGAATGGAATTGGGTAGTTCAGCAGTTAATTGCTTCCTTAACCTTATTCCAGGTTCATCTGCATCAACAAAAATATATACGTCACGATTATCTAGATCAAATTCATCTAACATTTCATCAAACTTTTCCACACCAAATGTTCCGTGTGTACAAATGATATCGATTTCCTCTCTGATTATTTTCTGAACATGTATCTTATCGGATAAACCTTCTACGATAATAACTTTCTTATCATTTAAAATACCCAATGCTTCTCCCCCAATTTCAAGGTAGCCATCATTGAAAGCCAGAAGCCTCTAAAAACTACATGCACCCTTATGGTAGGGTGCAAGTAATATTATTCCTATTTAGAAATATAGGCATTATATTCTTCAGAGGAAAGCAGGTCTTCTAGTTCTTCATCATCGGACGGTTCAACAACAATCATCCAAGCTTGTTCATAAGGAGATTCATTAACATACTCTGGATTATCTTCCAAACCTTCATTAACTTCTACAACTGTCCCGCTTATTGGTGCATACAATTCTGAAACTGTTTTTACAGACTCAACACTTCCAAACGGCTCATTCACTTCAATTGTATCGCCCACCTCTGGAAGTTCAACAAAAACGATATCACCTAATTCATCTTGAGCAAAGTCAGTAATTCCAATTCTAACATCGCTTCCTTCTCTTCTAACCCATTCATGCTCCTTCGAATAAAGTAAATCTGTCGGTAAACTCATCCCAATCCCTCCTAATTATTTTACTGACCAATTGGCTTCGTAATCTTCTTCTTTAAAACCAACTGTTACCTTGTCACCATCTGTTACAATCGGACGTTTAATCAACATCCCATTCGATGCGAGATAGCCTACCATCTCTTCGATAGTCGCATCTTTAATTTTATCTTTCATATTTTCTTCTCGATATACTTTCCCACTCGTATTGAAAAATCGCTTTGCAGGGAGCTCACTTTTTTCAATCAAATCAAGTAGCTCTTGCTCATTCGGTGGGTTCTCCACTATATGTATTAAATTATATGTACGATCATGGTCGTCTAACCACTTTTTCGCCTTTTTACAAGATCCGCAATTCGGATACCAATACATTGTAAGTGTCATGGTTTACCTCCATTAATATAGGATTTACGACGATTATACCAAAGTATTCAATTTAAAAACAATATTGTGTTCATTCTCTTGTCGATTCAGCGAATGGTCCCGGGATTCAGCGATTTAATCGGTGATTCAGCGATAATGACACTCAATTCAGCGAGTCTTGCTATAATTCAGCGAATATCTAAATATTTCAACGCTGCTACCCGATTCAGCGAATTAGTCCCAGGATTCAGCGATAATGACATTCAATTCAGCGAGTCTTGCTATAATTCGGCGAATATCTAAATAATTCAGCGCTGCTACCCGATTCAGCGAAGTGGTCCCAGGATTCAGCGATTTAATCGATATTTCAGCGATAATGACACTCAATTCAGCGAGTCTTGCTATAATTCGGCGAATATCTAAATAATTCAGCGCAGCAAACCGATTCAGCGAAGTGGTCCCGGGATTCAGCGATTTAATCGTGATTCAGCGAACTACGAAATAATTCAGCTTTTCCTCTCATAAATTATTTTGTCAGGTATTACTTCACTATTGAGTATATATTTTCTACCATTTGTAGTTCCTAAATAATCAAAGCCTGATTTTAGCATAAGTCTTTTCATAATATGAGGGGAGTCTATTTGTAAAAAATCTCTTAACTCTTTATTTTTAGCTTTATTACTTATTAGCAATGAATAATCTTGAATTGCATGTAGAAAAGAGTTTGTGGAAGTAAATTTACATTTCGGACAAAACATTTTTGAACGGTGCCATATCATGGGGTGGTATGAACAATTGTCGCAAATTACACCTTTAATTAGCTGCTTTTTTTGGACATTATACGCGGATAAAATATCCTTATCTTCAGGAGTGTGTTCTGCTATTAATTGCTTAGCGATTAGATCGATGTCATCCATTGAAATGACTTGATCGTGCTTATCAGCTAAAGCATTAATTTTAAAGCTTAGTTGATTGCTATGGATAACTTCTTTTGGAATTTGTTGCTGAGTGATTGGCTTAATAATTGTGCTAGGGAAACTAATAACGACCATACAATAAATGGGAATATTGTTTATACCTTTTAGTTGAAGCCACTTTTGAAGTCTATGACGTTGGAGGTATGCTTGAGGAATTGGATTTTGAAATCCTTCTTCTGTACCATCTTCTCTCACCCGAATAACCTGACCATTTTCACCAAATAGTATTGTACCTCGCCAGTTTTTTATTTCTATTATCAGAATGAAATATGGTGAAAGGGTTAATGTGTCAATTTGAAAAAAACCTTGTTCATCCGGAATTCTTATTGAAAGCAAAAAGTGAAAAAGCTTTTGATCCAAGAATTGAAGATAGAAATCAACTGCCTCTTCACCTCGTCTTTCCGCTAATTTCTTTTGTAAATCATTATGCACACGAGCTTCTTCAAAATGATCCTTATACATTCTCCCATCCAATGCAAGCAGCTTTTTTAATATCATACTTACTTCTCGATCCTTTAGAATCATGCTATCCCTACTTTTTTCTTTAGATTACGATAAAACATATTTTTCTGCAAATAGACAAAATTCATTTTTTATACTCCAATAATAGGTGAAAACGCCATTTTAATTATTAGAAAACTGCACTTTAGAGTACTTTACTCACATGGAAAATTAATTTTAGCATTTATTATATATTTTTATCAGCAGGGAACTTGATTCAGCGAATTTTTCCCGGGATTCAGCGGAATTAATCGATAATTCAGCGATAACGACACTCGATTCAGCGAGTTTCATTATAATTCAGCGAATAACCAAATAATTCAGCGCAGCAAACCGATTCAGCGATATCTACGAGAATTCAGCGTTACTTTAAATAAAAATAACCCCCAAGTATCGGGGGGCACAAATTTAGAAAAAACTATAGCTAAAAATTAAATCACTTTAATTGTTCAACAAGTTTGTCATACACACTCATATCTGTAAAGGTACGTAATGGATAATAACTTTTATTCGGTAACAAATTTTTAATATCAGGTAACAGCCGTTCATGACAAATAATTAAGTCAGCTGATTCAGGAATCTCACTCATCGAAGAGTTTTCAACAGAAATATACATACTTGCTTGTTGCAACTTCTTTCTAAGCATTGCTGCCCCCATTGCACTTGATCCAATACCTGCTTCACACACAAAATAAATTTCCTTTATATTTGTAAACGGATCAACAATCTCTTTTACTGTATTTCGATTTTCTGTCCATTTAGTTTGAACATTTTTAGTCTTTTTTCTATCAGGTAATTGCTCATTTTTAGACAATTTATAAAATTCAACAATTGTTTCTTTTGTATCTTCTACTGTTGGGGTTTCGGATACGGTTCTTAATAATAAAATACTCACTATAAATGACATAAATGTTGAAAATAATACACCTAAAAAAACAAAAATCATATCTTCCTTTGGAGCTAATCCAATTAGAAGAAAAATACTGCCTGGAGATGAAATAGAAACAAGTCCAACATCAAACCATTGGAATGTAATTACACCGACCACCCCACCTAAAATAAGCGCGATAACTAATCTAGGCTTCATTAAAACATAAGGAAAATAAACTTCATGTATTCCACCTAAAAAATGAATGGATGTGGCAATTTTTGCACCTTTTCGCTGCTCCGCTATTGTTCGTATCCAGTAAGCAAGTAAAATCCCTAAACCTGGACCGGGATTTGATTCTAATAAGAAAAAAATAGATTTACCAATTTCATTCGCTTGCTGAATACCAAGAGGAGCTAACATACCGAAATTAATAATATTATTAAAAAAGAGTACTTTTGCAGGTTCAATAATGATTGCCGCAAGAGGAAGTGAACTAGAGTATATGATATATTCTAGCAAATCTGTACCGATCTCTATGACGTTCGAAAACATCTTACCAACATAAAGATAGCTTAAAAGTGTAAAAATAACTGCGACCAAAGCCGCTAGTAAGTTACCAATTAATAGTTCATAACCTACACCGGGAAGTTTTTTAATTATTATTTTATCGATTTTCTTAATGAACCAACCTGCAATTGGTCCAACAATCATTGCACCAAGAATTACAGGTAAAGAACTAGATAGCGTTAACCCAAATACTGCAATGGCCGCAACTGCAGCGCCTCGTTGACCGCCAATAATTTTACCCCCGGTATATCCAATTAATACTGGCAATAATGACAGGATCGACAATTTCAATAATTGTCTCGTTATACCACCAACCATAATCACCAAAAATGGCTCGAATAATACCTATTGCAACTATGATGACGATATTTTGATACACCATTGCACTCAATAATTGAGCAATCTTTCTCATTGGTTTTGTAACTCCTTTACAGAGTGAGTTATTTTAAATTCGAAAGCTTTTGTAAGAACTTGTTCTAGTAAAGCTTTCACACTATCTTCATTACCTGAAGTTATTTCCTCCACAAAAGAGTTATCGATAAAGGAAGCAGGTATTTCACTAATCAATTCCATATGTTCAAGTGATGCATCGGATGGGACAACTAACAATAGAATCGTCTGAATATCTAGCATATTTCCATCGTCACTTTTCCAAGGAATAGAATGCCTCGTACGAAAAACGGCAACAATTGGACAAGTTACTCCTGCAGATTTAGTATGAATCATTGCAAGTCCATTTAACACAAAACCCCCTAACTCTTCTCGTTTCTTTAAATCTTTCGTTACGAGACGATGATCGACTATATCATTCACACCATTTAATAAGGTAACGACACTTGTAATAATATCAGAACTTACTACTACATTATTAAAAAACTTAAAATTTTTCAGTATTTGTACTAATCCTTCCCCATAAGTTGCAAGAGAAAGTAATGAAGGGATTTCTATTGAATTTTTATTTTGAAAAACAGGTGACCTTTCTATCTTTATATGCTCCTGACTTATCACTGTATTTCTAATTTTAGCAATATCTTCTTTCTTTAAGAAAGGACTCACTACTACCATTTTTTCTTTTCCCACATATGGCAAATTAACCGTAGATATAATTATATCTATTTCATGATCATCTTTTAACCAATCGGAAAGTTCGTTTACTGAAACTACTGCTTCTATTTCAATACTCGTAATCTCTGAACGAATTTTTGTCGATAAATACATTGAAGTACCAAGACCACTTGCACATACAACGATTGCTTTATATTTTTCCTTCAATCCTTCTTCAATTCGGAGTAAGGATGCACCTATATGCATTGCTAAGTAACCAACCTCGTCTTTTGGAATTTCATATCCAGTTTTTTCAGTTAAAAACTCACAAGCTTTTGCACAAGCTGTAAAAACTGCTGGATACTGTTCCTTTATTCTTTCTAACATTGGATTATGAATTTGTAAACCATATTTTAATCGATTAAAGACAGGAACAAAATGTGATACTAATCCCTCAAATAAAAGTTGATCTCCCTCAAAAGATTCATCTAAATAAAACTCGACAGAGCGAATAAAACTTTGGGTTAGTTCTATCCAGGTAAACTCTTCATTTTGGTCTGTTAACCTATCTTGTTTTTTAGTAACTTTAGCGCCGGCTAAATGTAAAGATATATATTTGACTTCAATTTCAGGAAATGTTAACAATGAAACTTGTTCTAAGCGTTTTACTATTTTTTTTGCAAGAGAAAGGGTTTCATAATCAAATGGTTCCCATTTATCTAAGTTCGTATTTTCAATAACTTTCCCACTTTGAATTCGCTCCATTGCCAGCATGATATGAATCATTAAGTTTACATAATTTCTATCCGTTAGTATGAATTCCGGTTGTTCATTCAAAATATCATTCAAAACACGATCTACATCTAGTATTTTATCAGTTTGCACAAACTTTAGTAATCGATTTCTAATGACTGATCCTAATTTTCCATACATTGATTCGACAGTTTTCTTTTCATGAAATAATTCGAGCCAATCTTCAAAAGTAATATCTTTGTGGAGTAGACGAGATAATAGTGTTCTCCGTTGTTGCTCCGATGCATTAATATAAACACCTACACCCGGCTCTCTGTGAACCATAACTCCATCTGCTTCCAACCAGTTACGGATTTTATCTAAGTCAAAGGCGATTGTAGCTATAGATACATCATATTTTTTACTGAAAAACTCTTGTTTTAACGGAGTATTTGCAAGTAAAAGATCATAAGTGATTCCTTCCTGCCGTTCTTCCGGAGTATAAGTAGACATTATTTTCGCTTTTTTGATTTGAGCTTTTAGTCTTTTTATATTTTCTTCCGACCCTTGCAATATAAGTCCAGAACCAAGTTTTCGGGTAACCACAATATCTAGTTGAGCAAGAGTTGTTGTCAGTGATTTAATTTCTCGTTGAATCGTTCGAGTGCTTAACTTAAAGAAATCGGCTAGTTGTTTATAGGTAACTGGTTTATTACTATTTAATAAAGTACGCAACAATTCCTTTTGTCGTGAACTTAAAACAATAGATGTCTCCAACCTTTTCCCCCCTTAAATAGGTTTGCTACCACGTTTTAGTGTCATCAATAATTTACAATTAGCATATTAAATAAAATCTAACGATTTGACGCGTGATCAAATGAAAAGATATCTTTCAGCTTAACATAAAGATCCTTATAAATTTCGTAACCTTCTCGATATCTTTTTACATTTGCATGATTCACTAACGTTTCTTCACCTTTTTCAAAAAAATCCGGAAAATCACTAGGACTATTCCATATACCTACTCCTAGTCCCGCTAATAATGAAGCACCAAAAGCCGGACCTTCTCTTTCTTTAAATACAGTGACTTTTCGTCCAAATATGTCTGCTAAAATTTGTCGCCAAATAAGACTTTTACTTGCGCCACCGGTGACATATAATGTGTCTATTGTAACATTATATTGTTTTATTAATTCATAAGAATCTTTTAAACTATAAGACACCCCTTCAATCACAGCCTTAGTGAAATGATCACGAGTATGATTATAACTCATTCCAAAGAAAACTCCTCTTGCATGGGGATCGTTATGTGGCGTACGCTCTCCGTTCAGATATGGAAGATAGATTAACCCTTCAGACCCTGCTTCAATTTTATGAGTATCTTCAAGTAACTCATCATACGTACATTGTGAAAAAGTACTCTTGAACCAATTTAATGACATACCTGCTGATAATGTGACCCCCATTGCATGCCAAGTATTAGGAAGACAATGACAGAATAAATGTAATGTATCTAACGCGCTATCTTCTTTAATTGGAGGCAACTTCTTTAGTGGAGCGAAAACAGTTCCAGATGTACCTACACTTACTACACCAGAACCTTCTTCATATATACCGTTTCCGAGTGCGGCTGCTGCATTATCACCGGCTCCCGCGATTACTGGAGTTCCCTCTAGTAATCCTGTAGTTTTTGCTGCTCGTTTATCAATTTTCCCAACGACCGTATTACTTTCATGTACTTTTGGTAACCATACAAAGGGAATATCTAGTGCCTCTAATCCCGAATTATTCATAGAAATAAACTATTGCTTATTTAAAGGGTAAAATCTAAAAATACGTAGGTATTTTTGATTGTTTTTTTGTAAAGAGCTATTTTGAATGGTTATTTTTATAATTATATCCATATTTAACCATTTTCTCGTTAAAAAAGGGTATACGTATCCCGTTGTGCAAAAGATAACTTTTTTTATCTTTCGGAAATACTGTGAATCGCTAAGAAAATACTGGTAGTTGTTGGATTCGATTCAGCGTACTGAAAAATGCATCCTTATATAGCGAACTACTAGACAACTTGAACGTTACATATCGCCCAGATCGGATAACTTTCCCAGCAATTTTGAGCAAACATATACGGATGGTTTGGATGTGATGCTTTTTCATTTTCTTTGGCATGCAGATGCGGCGCAGACCATTATTCAAATTGTAAGCCAAGATTGCAATTTGTAGCTTATTTGCATTGATTTCAAATTCCGTGCTGTTCATCTTGCCGAAGGCAAAACCAAATTTTCCTTCTTTGATGTAGTTTTCCATTGTGCCACGTTTGGCGTAAAATCCCACTGTATCCTGCGGGGTATCTTCTAACGTTGTCACAATGAAAGTTGGAATAAAAAGTAATTGGTCGACTGGCTTTTCCAATTTCAGCATGACTTTCCTGTCTTTGTCCCAACTACCTGCCTTATATGCAAATTCACGGTAGTATTCATGGTAGCCTTCATGGATATCAATTTCTGCCATGATTTCGTTCTCGATTTCTCCGGCGATCCGTTGCAAACGTTGATTGGCTTTTAAACGGATAACATAATCGATGCCCAGTTTTTCACAAAGTTTGTATAGCTCGGGGGTGGCAAACCCGCTATCCCCACGAATGATGATCTTTATGTCTGGATATTTTTTTCTTAATCGTTTCAGTTCTGGTCCTACGAAGGAAACGACTTGTCTTGACGTGTAGACACTTCCACAACGTAGGGCAGCTTTAAGGCAGTCTCCTGTTTCACCTTCAAACATAAAAATAGGATGGTAGCCATTTTCTCCATAATGGGAATTAAAGGCACTGCCATACTGATCGCCATAAGTTGGTGAGTTAGATGAATCAATATCCAACACTAAAATTTCAGGTGTCTCCAGTTCATGAAAACGATCGATTATAGTTCGATTAACTTCCTGAAATTGCTTCATTGTGTCCTTGTTCAAATGCTTATTTACCCTGGACATAGTAGGTTGAGAGGCAAGTTCAGATTTATTTAAAATAGTCGTTAAAGCTGGATCGTGTCTTAAATAATCTGCATGGTTGTCCGCGTGATAACCAGCAGAATTTTGATAGATTTTTTGTATAATAACATCGTGATTTTCATGTGTGCGATGGATTACATCATCTTTAATGTGTACCATCTCTTCAATGGCACGACTTAAACCGATAGCATCATCAAATTCTTTATACAGTAAAATTCCAGCATCACCTGTCAAATCACCACCATCAAAATTTAGCTTCACACGTTTATTGAAATTCATGGATTTTTCGTTTACACTATTCATAGAGGGAGCCCCCTTGGTATTTTGGTTTAGTCGCCTATTATATTACCAAAAGTTGGGCTCCTTTTCATGTTTTTTCATTCACCTTTTGGGTGATGTTATTTTTTCTTCGAAACGGCTGATATAACTGGATTAATCGTGGTCGCAACATTAAGCTATGAATAATTCAGGTTAGTAATAGTATAAGCTATATGCATCATTTAG
>NZ_JBPPZG010000028.1:0-29217 GCF_051918545.1 Pseudogracilibacillus amylolyticus (SeqCode)
AAAACACTGCGCAGCTCTTCTTCCGACTTTTTGCCGAGAACGAAGGCGTGGGAGAATACCGCGCAGCTCTTCTTCCTACTTTCTACCGAGAACGAAGGCGTGGGAGGACACTGCGCAGCTCTTCTTCCGACTATCTGCCGAGAACGAAGGCGTGGGAGAATACCGCGCAGCTCTTCTTCCTACTTTCTACCGAGAACGAAGGTGCGGGAGGAAACCGCGCAGCTCTTCTTCCTACTTTCTACCGAGAACGAAGGCGCAGGAGGACACCGCGCAGCTCTTCTTCCGACTTTCTACCGAGAACGAAGGTGCGGGAGAATACCGCGCAGCTCTTCTTCCGACTTTTTGCCGAGAACGATGGTGCGGGAGGACTCCGCGCAGCTCTTCTTCCGACTTTTTGCCGAGAACGATGGTGCGGGAGGACACCGCGTGGCTCTTCTTCCGACTTTTTGCCGAGAACGATGGTGCGGGAGGACTCCGCGAAGCTCTTCTTCCGACTTTTTGCCGAGAACGATGGTGTGGGAGGAGACCGCGCAGCTCTTCTTCCGACTTTTTGCCGAGAACGAAGGCGAGGGAGGACTCCGCGAAGCTCTTCTTCCGACTTTCTACCGAGAACGAAGGCGCAGAAGCATACCATGAACTCTTCTTCCAATTTTTATCAATATCTAAGTGCGAGAAAGAGTTTTTCTTTTTCCATGTGAAAATTCAGATGTTCATCGCCGGTAAGCTAACAGTCGGTTCCAACACAGTAAATGTATTATTAACTGTATTCAAGTTGGCTCTCGCTCCGATTGGTATTGCTGCTTTATAGTAACCATGTCCAGTAGTAACATTAGTCATTAATGGTTTACCTAAAGGAGCAATCACTCCATTGATAAGGTCAGCATAAGATGTATTATATGCACTCGGACAATTCGTGCACTCCCCCATTACAATACCAACACAATCATCAAATTTTCCTGCTAATTTTAACATGTTTAAGTATCTGTAAATCGTATTCGTCGGTTCATGGGTATCCTCTAGAAATAGTATTTTTCCTTCTGTATCAATTTCATATGGGGTTCCAAGCGAACTGATCAGTGATGTTAAATTTCCACCCACAATTGTTCCAGTTACATTGCCAGGAATAACACTCGTTTGTGGTATACCTTGGGGATTTTCTATTACTCTAGAAGGCAATACTACTGAGGTTGCTGAAAAGAACTGATTATAATTATATGCCGGTGTGCTAGGTCGAAAATCGAGTAATAGTAAACTGTGAAAAGTGATTAAGTTCGACATTTGTGTAAGCGTATTTAACAGAGTCGTAATATCACTATATCCTGAGATAATTTTAGGGTTATTTCTAATTACATCATAGTCTAAAAAAGGAAGGATTCCGTCTACTCCAACTCCTCCTCTTGTTGGCAGAATCATTTTCACGGTATTATTTTCAAACATATTCATTAAATCTGCTGCACGTTCTTCCGGTGACCCAGCTAAAAAGCCTGTCGCAGCATAAACATTTTTTCCTAAAACTACATTAAATCCAAAGTTCTCTAATGTTTGAATACCTCGATTGATTACCATTGGACCAAGTGGACTTCCCAATGTCACGATTCCAATCGTATCCCTTTGTTCTAAAATAGACGGTCTCACTGCCATTTTTGCCACCTACCACTTTTGTTTTTATGCTACATTAGCCTATTCAAGTTGATTTAATTGCGTGACACTTGCTGATAATAGCTTACGAAACCACGATCCACCTATAAATTTACTTTTACTAACCATAGATATCTAAATAGTAGATATCTCTTAACAGTGCTAACAATTATTGCCTTATGCTATAATATAAGTTAGACTATATGCAAAATTCATTTAATTTTATAATTATTTATTTCTATTTGAGGAGGGAACTTTTTGAAACAAGTATATTCTTCAATTGATGAAGCTGTTCGTGATGTACATGATGGGGCAACAATAATGGTTGGAGGCTTCGGTCTTTGCGGAATTCCTGAAAATGCAATTCATGCATTAGTTAAAACTGGTGTAAAAGATTTAACCGTTATTTCTAATAACTGTGGGGTAGATGATTTTGGGCTCGGCTTACTATTAAAAAATCAACAAATTAAAAAAATGATCGGCTCCTATGTTGGTGAAAACAAAGAATTTGAACGCCAAGTTATAGAAGGAATCATTGAAGTCGAATTAACCCCTCAAGGAACGCTCGCTGAAAAAATTCGTGCTGGAGGTGCCGGAATTCCTGCTTTTTATACACCGGCTGGGGTTGGTACACAGATTGCTGAAGGTAAAGAAACTCGAACATTTAACGGAAAAGAGTATGTTCTTGAAGAAGCTTTAACTGCTGACTTTAGTTTTGTAAGAGCGTTAAAAGGCGACAAAATGGGGAACTTAATTTATAACAAAACAGCAAGAAACTTTAATCCAATTATTGCGGCGGCAGGAAAAGTAACAATCGCTGAAGTGGAGGAGCTTGTAGAAGTCGGTGAACTTGACCCTAACTATATTCATACCCCAAGCATTTATGTGCAACGAATTATTCAGGGTGATCAGGAAAAACGGATTGAAAGACGAACAGTTGCCACGGCAAATAATTAAGTGAGGAGTGAAAACATGAGTAAAGCAAAAGTTCGTGAAAAAATCGCCCGTCGAGCGGAGAAGGAAATTAAGGACGGATACTATGTGAATTTAGGGATTGGTATGCCGACTCTAGTTGCCAATTATATTTCGGATAATAAACATGTCGTGCTTCAGTCAGAAAACGGCCTTCTTGGAATTGGTCCTTATCCAACTGAAGAAGAAATTGATGCAGACTTAATAAATGCTGGCAAAGAAACGGTGACCATGATCGATGGAGCTGCATTATTTGATAATGCTGAAAGTTTTGCGATGATACGTGGTGGTCATATTAACCTCGCCATTTTAGGTGGAATGGAAGTTTCCGAAACTGGTGATTTAGCAAACTGGATGATTCCAGGAAAAATGATTAAAGGTATGGGTGGTGCAATGGACCTTGTTCACGGTGCCCAACAAATCATTGTTATTATGGAGCATGTTACCCGTGACGGTGAACCGAAAATTTTAAAAGAGTGTACCCTGCCACTCACAGGTAAAGGTGTCGTAAATAAAATTATTACGGATCGAGCTGTCATAGAAGTTACAGAAAATGGTCTCGTCTTACTTGAAGTTGCAGATGGATTTACAGTAGAGGATGTCGTAAATTCTACAGAAGCAGAACTAACCGTTAGTGAAAAATTACTTGAAAAAGCATATTAAATCTAAAAAATCCCATTCGCCAAAAAGATGAGTGGGATTTTTTATGTTTGCGTGTACGCGACTCTGCATGTTGAACATGCCACTTTGCATCTTTACTGCGACTCTGCATGTTGGATGAGTCACTCTGCATCTTTTTCGGCGACTCTGCATATCGAACGAGCCACTCCGCATCTTTTACGACGACTCTGCATATCGAACGAGTCACTCCGCATCTTTTACGACGACTCTGCATATCGAACGAGTCACTCTGCATCTTTTTCGGCGACTCTGCATATCGAACGAGCCACTCCGCATCTTTTACGACGACTCTGCATTGCGGATAAGCCACTCTGCATCTTTTACGGCGACTCTGCATATCGAACGAGTCACTCCGCATCTTTTTCAGCCACTAAGCATGTTTTCTAGCCGCCCATAATTGCATGAATTAAAACACAAGTATAGCCCGATATGACAATAAAAATGATTTCTGCTATAATGGCTTTGGAGTGAATAATTTCATATGTACACTACTAGGGGTGCCCAAATATGCGGGCTGAGAAGAAATGCAGATTATTTCTAACTCTTGTGAACCTGATCTAGTTTATACTAGCGGAGGGAAGTAGTAAATTGTTAATGTTTAAGTTTAGTTAACTACAAACCAGGTTCCGTGTTGAATCTGGTTTTTTACTATTTTATAAGCTAACACCCCTTTCGAATTGGTTTAAGAGGAGGAGGTCAATGAATCAAACAAGATTACTAACGACGATGGCGCTATTAGTAGCTATTGGAACGCTGGGATCTCAATTGATTTGGTTTCCCGCTGGTGTTGCGAAAGCTTATCCGGTCCAACATGCAGTGAACGTTTTGGCTGCGGTAATGCTAGGCCCTGGGCCAGCTGTTACAATTGCTTTTGTGATTGGACTACTTAGAAATATGTTAGGACTAGGATCATTACTTGCGTTCCCGGGTGGAATGATTGGTGCGTTTTTAGGCGGTTACCTTTACAAAAAGTTTGGAAAAAAATACTTTGCCGCACTAGGTGAAGTTGTCGGAACAGGAATTATTGGTGCGTTATTCTCCGTTCCATTTGCAAAAATTTTAATGGGAACGTCTTTTGGTGCCTTATTTTTCATTCCCCCTTTCTTAGTAAGCAGTATTACAGGTGCTGGAATTGCTTTATTTATCGTTTCTCGCGTTAAATATGAAAATTTTATTCAATTAAAAAATGAGCAAAAATTATAAAAGGAGTTGCTTAACATGAAAGAAGTAGCTTGTTCTTTAACAATTGCAGGGACTGATCCATCAGGGGGTGCTGGAATTCAAGCTGATTTAAAAACTTTTCAAGAATTACAAAGTTACGGCATGTCTGTCATTACGTCAGTAGTTGCGCAAAATACAACCGGGGTTCAAAGTATTCATCATCTTCCTTTACAGATGATTGAAGATCAGTTAGAATCTGTTTTTTCTGATATGCCAGTACATGCATTTAAAACAGGAATGATTGCCAATATTGAGATGATGGAAATTATTCAAGCAAAAGTTAAAGACAAGGATATCCCTTTTGTTATTGATCCTGTTATGGTTGCAACGAGTGGGGATGCATTAATAAATGAGGATGCAAGAGTTTACTTACGAGACCAATTAGTGCCACTTTGTAAAGTAATTACACCTAATATACCTGAAGCGGAATTTTTAACCGGTGAAAAAATCACTTCAACTGAAGCGATGCAAGATGCTGCTAAAAAAATTGTTCATGAATATGGTGCGGGCGCTGCGCTTGTAAAAGGCGGACATCTTGTCGGGGATGCGGTTGATTTTTTATATAATGGAAAAGAAATGTATACATTTACAGAAAAACGCATTGATACAGTAAATACCCATGGTACAGGATGCACGTACTCCGCTGCAATCACTGCTTATCTAAGTCATGGTCTTTCATTGATTGAAGCAGTTGAAAAAAGTAAACACTATGTGACCGAAGCAATTAAACAATCGTTTGATTTAGGTAAAGGAAACGGACCAACAAATCATTTTGCAGTGAGAAAGGAAACCATTAAACTATGAAGGCAATCGACCAAGTAAGAAAAGCACAGCCGTTAATTCATCATTTAACGAATCAAGTTGTCATGAACTTTACTGCAAACGGACTGCTGGCTTTCGGCGGCTCTCCAATCATGGCAAAAGAACCGGCGGAAGCACGTGATATGGCGAGCATTGCCAACGGTGTACTCATTAACATCGGGACAATTGTAGAAAAAGAACTTGAAGCAATGATAATCGCTGGACAAACTGCAAATGAAAGAGGGATTCCAGTCGTCCTTGACCCTGTTGGTGTTGCCGCTTCTAATTTTAGAAAACAAGCAATTCGGACATTGTTTGAAAACATTTCTTTTACTGCTGTTAAGGGCAATGCCGGTGAGATGGCGCATTTAGTTGGAGTCGCTTGGGAAACAAAAGGTGTAGAATCCATTGATGATGATATTTCAAAATTGGAAAAAATTGCTCAACTAGCTGCGGAGAAATATAATACTTTAGCTGTTGTGACTGGTGAAATTGATATTATTTGTTATAACGGAAAAGTTAAAGCAAACAGAACTGGACATGAGTATTTAACTAGAATTACAGGTGCAGGATGCCTCCTTGGCTCCATTCTCACCGCTTGTTTAACAACCGAAACAGAAAAAATAGATGCCGCTTATGAAGCAGTTCATTTTTACGGTGCAGCTGCAGAAAATGCTGCTATAAGAAACGAGGTTAACGGAACAGGTACCTTCCTCCCTGCCTTTATCGATGAACTTGGAAAATAAGGAGCAAATAAGATGACACAGCAAAATTATTTACGAAAATACTTTATAATGGGTAGCCAGGATTGTGACCGCGATCCAGAAATTATCTTACAAGAAGCAATTGACGCCGGTATTACCGCTTTTCAATTTCGAGAAAAAGGAAAAGGATCGCTTAACGATGAAGCAAAAATAGATCTTGGGAAAAAATTACGTGCGCTTTGTCGTAACCACAATATTCCATTTTTCATTAACGATGATGTGGAGCTTGCAACAACACTTGACGTTGATGGGATTCATGTCGGCCAAGATGATGAAAAAATCGCTAACTTACGAAGCGAATTTCCAAATCTACTTATTGGCTTATCTGTTTCTAATGAAGCAGAGTTAAAAAGAAGCCCGATTCATTTAGTCGATTACGTTGGAGCAGGCCCGATATTTGGAACAACTTCAAAAGACGATGCTAAAGCTGCTGTCGGTACTGATTGGATAAAATTTTTACGAAACAAGCACCGCTATCTTCCTATTGTTGGCATCGGCGGGATTAATACATCGAATGCCCAGCAAGTGATAGAAGCAGGAGCAGACGGGGTTGCTGTTATTTCGGCGATTACGAAGTCAGAAAATATTTATACTACTGTAAGCTCGCTTTGATAAAATAATTATCCAGTCCGTTTAGCGGATTGTGAAAAGGCCAATAAAATATTTATGCTGCTTAGAGCTACAACAATTAAAAATAAATAAAATATGATGGAATCGCCTGCTGGATAAATACCATCACCTAGATAACCCATTATGACGACATTTAGTCCAGAAACTAAAATTGCAGTAATGGAAAAAAGCCCGACTATCAATGTATTGGCCCCCATTTTACGTTTCAAGAGACTTATTAATAAAAATAATATGATCACAGAACTCAAAATGAAAATAATTAAAATTATTCTCATATATAAATAAATTTCTAAACCTTCCAATTTCATAATCTCCTTAATATGATAAAGCCTAAATCGATATGAGATTTAGGCTTTTTATGTTATTAGTAAATTAATATGAACTGCTACCCTTTGCCCCTGTTACGATAGCAATTCCTGCACTCGCACCAATTCTATTCGCACCCGCTTCTATCATCGCTTTAGCAGTTTCGAGGTCACGCACCCCACCCGATGCTTTTACTCCCATTTTAGGACCGACAGTCTGGCACATCAAGCGTATATCTTCTACTGTTGCCTGCCCCGGTCCAAACCCAGTAGAAGTTTTTACAAAATCTGCACCCGCTTCTTTTGCTAGTAAACAAGCATGCTCTTTTTCGTCGTCCGTTAAAAAGCCCGTCTCAATGATTACTTTGACAACAGCTTGGCCAGCAGCAGCATAAACAACTTGTTTAATATCGTGATAAACTGTCGTCTCATCTTTTGACTTTAAGGCACCGATATTTATAACCATATCGACTTCCGTT
This sequence comes from Pseudogracilibacillus amylolyticus (SeqCode), assembly GCF_051918545.1. NCBI lineage: Bacteria > Bacillati > Bacillota > Bacilli > Caryophanales > Bacillaceae > Pseudogracilibacillus > Pseudogracilibacillus amylolyticus (SeqCode). The sequence goes on from NZ_JBPPZG010000028.1 coordinate 7,492, forward strand.
GCACCAGAAGCAATGGCGTCCCGAGTTTCAGCAACCTTGGCAAAGGTACTCGTCGCCCCTAATGGAAACCCAATCACCGTAGTTACCCCTACATTCGTACCCATTAATGCTTTTGCAGCGGTACGTACCCACGATGGATGAATACAAACTGTTGCAAACTCATATTGTTTTGCTTCTTCACAAAGTTTTACGATGTCCTCTTTTGTCGCCTCCGGTTTTAAAAGTGTATGATCAATCATACTTGCTATACGTTTTTCTACCATTTATGTCTCCCTTTCTTTCATCGATTAAAAAAAGTCGGTTAGAAATGTTTGTTTTTGCGGAATCATTTTCTCTAATTGTTCGATTGCCGAGACCTTCCCATCAATTAAATGATGTGCCAATAACTCTTGTGGGCGTTTGAATCCTAGACAAATCGATGTGAATTGCTGAATCGTACAGTTGATATCGCCACTTCTTAAGCCTTTTACTTTCGTTACTACTGTTTTCCCAGACTGTGTCCGAATGTGATAGCAGGCACTATTTTCAGGAAAAGATTCATCTTCAATCAAAATGTGAACGGAACCTTCTGCCTCTGTAAATGGGTAATCTTTTAAAAAATTATCCACATCGACAATCCGAGCCATCGCAAAGGTTTCTTTCTCTTGTTTAAAAAATGGATTTTTTAATTTATAAGGCAGTAAATCATTTTCAGGAACGATCATTTTCACTTCTTTAGCCATGGAATCATGATTTCCAATAAATTCATAAAGCAAATGCATCCCATTTAACGACGTATAAGCCATTTCTATCACAGTAAATACTTCATCTCTCACTTTATAGATGATATATCCCTCTGGATGACCTGTCTCGTGATAAGCCACTCTAATCTGTGCCACTTCATCTGTAAGTACGCGCTGTTCCCACCATTTTTCATTCCGTTTAAGCATGCCATTATACTGTTTTGCGTACTTCTTGTAGATTGAATCAAGTAATGAGATATCATCTGTTCTTCGTATATAGCCATTTCCATTCCAATCTTCTTTTAATATTCTAAGTGGGATTGTATAACGTTGATTCATAAATGATAATTCCCATCCGTACTTTCTATAAAACCCAACATGAAAAGGATCTAAGATAGAAATCGTTTGTCCAGCTTGCTTCATTTCTTTTAAGGCCTTTAACAATAACTTTTTTGCAATCCCCTGTCTGCGAAATTCTGGCCATGTCGCGACAGAAGCAATCCCTCCCATTTGGTAGACTGCCCCATTGATATACATTTCAAGTGGGATAATATGCAGTTTCCCCGCTAAAGCCCCATCTACCATATACCCTAAAATTGAGTGACGCTCGACTTCCTCTATTTTCACCTTACGTCGTTCATCACTCATTGTATATTGAAAGGCAAATTGTGAAAGAGATATAATTTCTTCAACGTTTTCTTTAGATAACTTTTTTATACCCTCCATCTGCTACCTCCTTCATTTGTTAGTTTCATTCTAGTGAAAGATAACATGATCGTCAATGCTATTAAGTGAACTAATTACCTTTCTAATACAACCTTAGAAAACTTGGCTTATCGTTAAAGAAAACATGCCCTTATCACTAGGGGTATGCCGACGGTTAGGCAGAGAGCCTGTTCTTAGTCGGCCTTCTTGGCGAAAGCCAGAGGTGATGTTGCACTTATGCTAAGTAAGTGCAAGCCTTGGTGAGAGTATGAGTTGCACTAGCAGATAGGAAAGTTTTATACTTTTGTATGAAAACAAACCTATTTTCAAGATAGATCGTGGCTCGCTAAAGGAGTGCCATGCTGGTTTCCTATCTGCTAATCAAAAAGCACGAGAAATCTCCCGTGCCCTCCGACTTATGCTTACGTTAGATTATTTTAAAGAACAAGCGTCTATTACTCATGTCTAAGTGCATCTATCGGACTTAATTTTGATGCTTTATTTGCTGGTAAGATTCCAAACACGATTCCAATTAGTGCTGAGAACCCAGCACCGATCATCACGACGATTGGACTTACAACGGCTGTAAAAGGTAAAAACTGCGAAGCGACCATAGTAACCAACATCGCAATTCCGATTCCAATTATTCCACCGAGCAATGTAATCGTCATTGCTTCGATTAAAAATTGCGAAAGTATCCTACCTCTTGTTGCTCCGATTGCTTTACGTAAGCCAATTTCACGTGTTCTTTCTGTAACGGATACGAGCATAATATTCATTACACCTATACCTCCAACGAGCAACGAAATACCAGCGATGCTACCGATAACGAGTGTAATGATAAGATAAAATGATTGAAACTCTTCTTCATATTCACTCATATCCCAATACGTGTACATCCCATCCTCTAAATTTTTCAATTCTGTAAGACGAGAAGCAGCCGTTTCTGCAGTTTCTGTTAATGTTTCCGCACTACTAGCTAAAATCTGAATTTGCTGTATTTCAGGCGCTCCAAACATCATCCCATTTAATGTTCGAGGCATTAATCCTTCTCCGTTGTCCCAACGATACTCTTCTGGAATAGTAGATTTGTAGACACCTACTAACTTGTACGGATTTCCATCAATTTCAACGATTTCCCCTACTACTTCTTCATCTTCTTTAAATAATTTATCACGTGTATAATCATCAATCATAATTACACGATTCATATTATCATTATCTTGTTCCGTAAAAGGACGACCTTCTAACATTTGTATATTTTTACCGTAAAAATAGTCCCTGCCCACTCCAACTATTTCAATTTCTATTTGTTTTTCATTATGAATCAAATTTCCCCAGCCTTGATTAATTCCCATCGCAACTTGAACCCCTGGAACGCCTTGAATTTCTGCCAAGTCTTCAGATGTTATTTCTGGTTCTATCCACATCATTTCTCCGCCATCTTCAGAAGGAAACGGCTCATAATATAGTTCAATAATGTTTTTATCCATACCGAATAAATCATCGGTCAGTTGATTTTGTGCTCCTGTACCAATAGCAACAATAATTATTACCGCACAAACTCCAATAATGATGCCAAGCATTGTTAAAATAGAACGTATTTTATGATTCCAAATGGAAGATAGTGCAATTTTAAAGCTTTCCATTAAGTTCATACATCTATCCTCCGTTCCTCGGTGATTACACCGTCACGAAGAAAGATGGTTCTGTTTGCATATGCAGCAATTTCCTCCTCATGTGTTACGACTATTACCGTTTTCCCTTCCTCATTTAACTGCGTAAATAATTCCATAATCTGTAGACCTGTTTTTGAATCAAGTGCTCCTGTTGGCTCATCTGCTAAAATAACTTCTGGATTATTCACTAGTGCTCGTGCAATACAAACACGTTGTTTTTGCCCACCTGATAATTCATTTGGTAAATGCCGGGTTCGATCAGCAAGTCCAACCTTTGCTAGCATCTCTTCGGCTCGCATTACTCGTTCTCTCTTTTTGATATCTGCATAGACAAGTGGTGCCTCGACATTTTTTATCGCATTCAATCTAGGCAATAGAAAGAATTGTTGAAAAACAAAACCAATATGTTTATTTCGGAGCCCAGCTAATTGGTTTTCATGAAAAGCAGTTATTTTCTCACCATTTAACTCATAGTCTCCAAATGTTGGCGAATCTAAGAAACCAATGATGTTCATTAATGTAGATTTTCCTGAGCCAGATGGCCCCATAATTGCAATAAACTCCCCATCATCTATTTCTAGATTTATATCATGTAGGACAGGAACTTCTAGTTTACCAGATTTGTATATTTTACTTATATTACTCAACTTCATCATAGGAGGTCACTTCCATTCCATCATACATCTCAAAACTTGGAGTGATTACAACTAACTCTCCTACTTCTACTCCATCAGTAATTTCAATAAATTCATCATTCATCGTACCAGTCTCTACGTCTCGTCTTTCAAGCACTCCGTCAATAAGCACATAAACAAACGGAGCCTCTTCCATCATCCCGTCTTCCATACCAAACATGTCATCCATCATATCTGCGTCTTCATCATCTTCACCCATCATCATATCATCCAAAAGAGCTGAATGCGGGACAACCAGTTTTTTCTCGTCACCCCCAATAGTTACTTCTAAAGAAACATGATAACCTTGTCTTAATTCCTTTGTATCATCAGTGATTTCCACTTTGAACGGATACATAGTGACATTCATATCACCACCACCGTACATGTCCATTTCCCCTCCCCCTTCATCGGTTGGGAATTCAGAAACAGACTCTACCTTTCCTTTCCATTCTCGATCTTTAAACACTTTTGGGCGAATGACTACATCTTGTCCAGATTTTATCTTGACACTATCAAACTCGCTCATCGTACCAATCACTTTAAATGGTTCATTTGATACAATATGTACAATTGGTTCTGTTGTTCCTTCTTCTGTTCTTTCTAAATTTTTATTTACTTTTACAACGGTACCATCCATTTTACTTTTTACCGTCAATGCTTTTTTCTGTTCATCAATCCGATTTATTTCCGCTTGCGCTCCTGAAACTTCCGCTTTAGAATTTTCTATTTCAAGTGCTAACTGATTCTTTTCTAATTCAAGTTCCCGAATATCTTCATCCGTTATGAAGGTTCCTTCTTCATCTGAACTCTGCCCATTTTCTTTTGCCTTTTTCATCTCTTCTATTTGTTTTGCCATTTGGTTTAATTGATTTTGAATCGCTTGCGTATTATTTTGTAGCATATCTCTTGAACGTACCGCTGCATTCAGCTCATTATCTACCTCTGTACCATCATATACGAATAAACTGTCCCCTTTTTTTACTTTATCATTTTCTTTTACGTTAAATTCTTTAATTTCTCCATTTTCAGGTTCTCCATACACTTTTTGTTCATTTTCAGCGACTATTTTACCGGTTACTAGTATCGTCTCTTCCATTTTTTCTTCTGTTACTTCCTGAACAAGAACTTCCATTTCCTCAGGATCCATCTGATCTACCGTACTTACTCTCCCTTTAAACGCATAAATAACAGCCATGACAACAATAAGCGTAAGTACCCCTGCGCCTATTAATATCTTTGTTTTCTTTTTCACTCTTTTCCCCCCTTGAACCACTTATCGTATTAATCGCACAGTACACTAAAAGTATAAAACACCCAATGTATCATCCGCTTAATACAGTTGTTTTAATTATAAAGTGCAAGGCTTGGAAAAGCAAGCACTGATTTACCCATAGTAAAATCAATACGACTGAACGTGCTTTTCTTACAATCAAAAAAGTATTTGGAACCAACGGTTAAAGGGTGGTTAAAAACATGGAAAAAGACCTACAAAAATCAACCTGCTCTAAGAGGACTTACATCATGACAGTGTTAATGACGATAGTCCCATTTTGTTGATCTTCATTGAATTTATTCAGGTAATTATGGTCATATTTTTATCTCTTTCTCTATCACCTTTATCCCTCATTCACAAGTTCATATTCTTTATATAGATTATGATAATATGTATTGTTATTAATTAATTCATCATGTGTACCTATAGCCACTATCTCACCCTTGTCTAAAACGACAATATTATCTGCATTTCTAATGGTAGAAGCCTTATGAGCAATGACTAAGGTAGTTCGTTCATGCTTGAATTTTAATAATACTTCTTGAATCTGTTCCTCTGATTGATAATCTAATGCAGAAGTTGCTTCGTCTAAAAGAAAGATAGGAGCATTACGCAATACCGCCCTAGCAATCGATATTTTTTGCCGTTGTCCTCCAGATAAATTTGCTCCACCCTCACCTACTTCTGTCGCCAATCCATTTGGCAAATGATGGATGAGATCATATAATTTTAATTCTTCTAATAACATGATTATATCCGACTCTTTGGCATCTAAATTTCCATATCTTATATTCTCTAAAACTGTACCGGAAAATAAATACTGATCCTGGCTAACAAAGGAAAAGTAACTCATTAACTCTGTATAGGCCATCTTACTAATATCTTTATCGTTAATCTCAATCGAACCTGAATAAGGAAAGAACCCTAATAAAAGCTTGAAAATAGTCGATTTTCCGGACCCGTTGTGTCCTAAAATAACGACAAATTGGTTCTCTTTCACTTCTAAGTTAATATCAGATAGGACTTTCTTATTTTCTTCCTTGTACGAGAAGCTTACATTTTTCATTGATATGTTACCTCTCTCTCGCCCCACCTCATGTTTTTGTGGAAATGTATCGAATTGTCTTTTTTCCTTAAATACACGGAATATCCGATCGCAAGCAGACAATGATTCCTGGGTTAATCCCCAAACCTGCGCTAACCCAGAAAACGGCCAAACAACATGATTTAATAATTGTATAAAAGCTAATAGAGCACCTACTGTAATGTCACCTATTAATACGTAATAAGCTCCTAATCCAAAAGCAATCAAAAACGTAAGAAATCCAATTGCCTGTGAAGAACCTTGCATAGCCGCTTGTGCTTTCCCTTTTTGTATATCATAATGAAAAATTCCCTTAGTTAACCCTTGAAATTTCTCAGCTACAGTACGACCAAGTAAATATGTCCGCACAAAAGGGATATTTTTTACTATTTCTTGAACAAAACTCTGACTGTGAGCAACTTGCTCTTGTAATTTACCTGATACCTTTCGCATAGATGAACCAAAAACTTTTCCAATCAAGATAATTAACGGACCGATCAGACCACATACTAAGGCTAATTGCCATTGTATTTTCAATAGGAAGATAAATGCAGCTATAGCAACTAACGGACCCTGTAATAGACTAATAAATGTACTACCCATTAAATCTCCCACTACATTGACATCATTAATTATTTTTGAAGAAATCTCTCCGGATTTCGTTTTATTGAAGTAGGAGATCGGTAACTTTAAATGATGATTAAATAATCGAACACGTAAATCGTTTCTGATGTATGAAGAAATATAGTTCTTAACTAATACATCATAATAATTTTGAATAAATGTTAGCCCTAACAATACAACTCCGATAATTAATACAAAACGAAACTGGCCGATATTACCAATCAAAGCTGAATCTGTAATATTCATCATAAACCATGGCAAAGCTAAATCTAGAAATATTCCGGCAAATAAACTAATAATGAGTATTACATATATGAGCCATTGCTTTTTTACGTAAGCCAATAATTCCGATTGAACACCCTTCATTTTACATCCAACCCCCCTTGCAATCATCTCGTTTTTTCACAAATAATGGATGATAAATTTAATTACTTTTAATTTATACTTGTTTAACATTGTTACGAAAAATTCTACGTAAATGTTTTATGAGAAAATTTTCCCGGTTTATGAATATAGTAGTATGTCTGATAAGATTATCTATTTTGGTACCGCTTACATTAACTTTCATCTATTATAACATTATAATGATTTTAACTATATAATGACATTACCATTTAAAGGAGATCGATGTCAAGATGTGATAATTGCTTGTAAGTAAGAAATAGTCCACTTTTTCACTATTAAGAGGGAATGAATAAGTAAATTCTGAGTTTGTGTAGCGAACAAAGCACGGCATCTCACCCATTTAGAGAGGTACCATGCTTTTAGTACAAATATTTCTCATTATGAAATGCAAATCATGCCTTCCATGAAAATCGTAAAAGCTGAACAGATATTCTGCTCAGCTTTTATGTTGTTCAGCAAAAATTCGCATTGCCTCACACATGAATGTTGCCAATCCTTCTCCAAATTGATCGATATTATTCGTAAACCGGTTATCAGCTACATACATCTCTCCCAACCCTTTAAACGCATCCAAGGAATATGATCCTATTTTATTTAAGTACTCCCACCATTGTTCAATTGCTGCTTGTGCCTCTTCTGAATCAGGTGCAAGATGACGAATTTTTGCTAACCGTTTAAAAGTATCTTCCAATTCCTTTTCCATCTTTTGTTTCTCCCCTTTAGTCCAGCGATCTTTCTTCGCATTTGCTTCATCAACTGCTGTGTCTCCCCATCTTTCCCTTGCCTCTTCTTCATAGTTATTTTCATCAAAATTAAACCCTGAAAACTTCTCTTCCATGCTCATCTCAATCTCTCCTTTTTTATATTGAATTGTCTTATCAATTGTTTGAATAAGACTGCGTATGTTTTCCCATTTTTCCATTAGAATTTCTCGGTGCATTTCCAAAGCTTCCAACTGATTAAACGTAGGACTTTCAATGATTGCTTTAATTTCTTTTAAAGGCATTCCCAATTGTCTAAAAAACAAAATTTGTTGCAACCGTTCCAAATTTCGTTCAGAATAAATACGGTAACCGGAGTCGTTTATTTCACTAGGAGTGAGCAGTCCTATTTCATCATAATAATGAAGTGTCCTTACACTAATCCCTGCTAGATCCGCTACTTCTTTCACTTTCACTTCTTATTCCCTCCTCTAATTAGTACTATAAAGGATAACGTTACGTGATAGTCAATGTAAAAAGGTAGAAAGGATGAATAAATTGATAAACATTTTAGCTGTGGATGATGATGAAAGCATTTTAAACCTTATCCATATTCATCTCACCCGTTCCGGATATAAAGTTTTAAAAGCGAACAATGGAATCGAAGCACTCGATCTTATTGAAAATGAATTACCTGATTTAGCTGTAGTTGACGTAATGATGCCACAAATGGACGGCTTTACGTTAACAAAAAGATTAAGCGAAATGGATATTCCAGTCCTTCTTCTTACGGCTAAAGGAGAACTCAAAGACAAAGAAAAAGGATTTCTCGCCGGCTCAGATGATTATGTCGTCAAACCTTTTGAACCAAAAGAGCTGTTATATAGAATTCAGGCAATTTTAAGACGATACGATAAGTCTCTTGAGCCGATTATCCAAGTTGGTTCCATGAAAATTAATCGTCAAAGCTATGAAGTAGAGATTGATAATAAAACTTTATTCCTGCCATTAAAGGAGTTTGAATTATTATCCGTAATTGCTTCTCGCGTTAATCATGTATTTACTAGAGAATATTTAGTTGAACGAGTTTGGGGATTTGATTACGAAGGAGATGACCAAACTTTAAACGTGCATATTAAACGATTAAGAGAAAAGTTTCGAAATATATCTTTTTCAGAAATAAAAATCACGACAGTTCGAGGGGTTGGCTATAAACTTGAGGTGACTTCTGCATGAAATCTTTATACGGAAAATTCCTATTTTTCACGATTGGAATTATGATTTCCAGTGCTTTACTCGCCTTTCTTATTGTTAATACGTATTATCATCAACAAATGCGTGCCCAGAATGATGAAAAAAATATGACTATTGCGGAAAGTATTGCTAACTTTATCCATTTACAAAACGATGATATAGATTTAGAAGAGTTTTTATCTACTCAGTCAGATGTCGGGTATAAATTAATTTTATTTGATGAAGATGCGAATAAAATGTTGTTTGGTAATGATTTTCGTTTAGATAACTTACCCGTTGAATCGGTTTACGATGTTTTAAGCGGGAAGCAGTATCATGGCATGCGTGACCTCCCTAAAGAAACATTTGTAACTGGTTTTTTCTCCGATGAATCTGCCAATACGGTAGGTACTTCATTTACATATAAAGGAAAAACGTATGCCCTCTTTCTTCGGCCAGATATAAAAATGCTCTTTTCGGAAGTGCATATACTACTTGGCGGACTTTCTGTAGGAATGGCGGTTATCAGTTTACTAGCAATGCTTTTTGTAGCGAGAAAATTGATTCAACCTATTTCTGTATTAACGGAAGCAACGAAAAAAGTAGGAGCAGAACAGTTTTCCTTCACTCTACCGACCAATCGCGGAGATGAAATTGGAGAACTCGCAACTAGTTTTCAAAAAATGGCTGAACAGCTGCGGGAGTCGGACGAAATGAGAAAACAATTTATTAATGATGTTTCCCATGATTTCCAAACTCCTTTACAAAATATAAAGGGATATGCCGACCTACTCCAAGAAAAGCAAATAACGGAAGCCGAGCGAGTCGAGTACACGAAAATAATCAAATCGGAAACAGAACGCCTTTCCGTTTTAACAAAACAATTATTACTCTTAACTTCCTTAGATTCATTATCTTATGAACTAAAAATGAAGCCTATCCAATTGGATGAGCAAATAAAACAAGTTTTACAACGTTATCGCTGGTTAATGGAGGAAAAGAATATTTCACTGATCTCTGCTATTGGTTCGATTTCCATTTCAGGTAGTGAAGCTTATTTAGAAAAAGTTTGGGAAAATATTTTGTCTAATGCACTCAAATTTACTCCAACTAGTGGAAGGATTGAAATCACCGCCGTAGAAAATCAGGACTGGGTACTGGTGAGTGTTCAAGATAGTGGAATTGGAATCGAAGAAGAAAACATTCCTCATTTATTTGATCGATTTTATCGGGTCGATGATGCAAGACATCAAGATATTGAAGGGACAGGTTTAGGTCTTGCGATCGTTAAACAAGTTATTGAACTGCATGAAGGAAAAATTGAGGTAGAAAGTAAACCGAATCAAGGAACAATTTTTAAAATTTCCTTGCCAAAATAATTGTAATCTCCCGTTCATGTTCCGTTCATCTTCGGAATATACAATAAAGACAGCATTTGAACAGGAGGAATTATCATGCATGAAATTTGGAGTAAACGACTAATTCGTTTTTCCGCAATATTTGGACTAGTTGGTGCAGTATTAGGTTCCCATATGGCTGGAGCAGGCTCTCTTGCCTTTCGACCTGTGCATGCCCACATATTAGTTGTCGGCTGGTTGTCATTATTTGCCTGGGGAATTTATTATAAAGCATATCGTGTGAAAGCACCAAAATTAATGGCTGCTCAAGGATGGACCGGAATTGTTGGTGCTACCGGTTTATCGATCGGACTATGGATGCAATATTTGCAGCCGTTTGGCGATGTTAAAGTAATTATATTACCAATATATATAGGTGGCGGAGTAATTTTACTTCTTAGTTTCTTTTTATTTTTACTCGTTACATTTTCGGGTGAGGCGGAAAAGTAATGTAAAAAGTGGTTGGACATAATTAAAGATTCCACTTTATACAAATAATTTTAGGAAGAATATTAATCCTAAAATGTTACCCTAAAACCCCATTAGATCATAATTACTTTGATAACGAGCAAAGAGTACGCTTGTTTAGATTGCAGTTTATGAAAATTAAAAAAATCCGAACGAATACAGTTTTATGAAAAAATTGTATTACAGTTCGGATTTCTATGACTTATATGCTTTTATCTTATCCTCTTTTTAAATTATGCGTTTTGTAACGCGTCATACAGACTATCTTCTGTTATCTTATCATGAGAAGCATTCCAAACTGCTTCTTTATTTTTCAAAACAAACGCTTGTGGTGATTGGTGCCGGATCCCTAAGTCCTCTGCAATTTGATCAGACACTGGACGAGTTTCTCTCACCTTTACATAAAATGCTCCAATATCTTCTTCATTGTTATCTAAAAAACGTTGAAATTCAGCAAATGCTTCAGCACTAATTGGACAAGTGGTGCTTTGCTTAAAAAGTATGACTGGTTTTTCTGTTGAAGTATCCCACACTTCATTTAAATCGTCAATTTCTAAAAGTTCTTTTAATTCTGTCATGTAAATCCTCCTTGTCTTTATAGCATTCGCCTCTATTTTAAGGATAATTCATCCTTGATACAAATAATCAGTTTGGTGTATTTTTATTTATTACGAACAGCGAACAAGTAGTTTCTATTTAACACAAGTAATACAATCGCCATGAGAACTACAGAAAAAACTTGTGAGTTTTCAGTAAAGACAGAATAAAGGGTTGCACCTACCATCGCGAAAATTAAAATTGAATTTGCCAAATGGTAAGTTTTATACAGTCCATTTAACATGATGTACCTTTCTCCATCATCAGTCGATTCTAATAACTTTTTGGCATACTTTGAATCAGACATACTAGGTATTTCACGTTCAGGGTAAACAAAACGCATTAAGTTTGCCATAGAGGCTTGAAATAAATAACTAATAACTGCGATAATGATTCCAACTACGATCAGCACCATATTTTTTGTAGTCATTAATACAACACATAACGCCAATAATGCAATAATTGAACTAGATTGTGAAAATAATGAGTAATCACTAAACTTTTTGTACTTTAAAAGATCAATTTCATCTTCTTCATCACCTTGTAAATTCTTACTCTCTAATTTTTTTATCTGCATGTGTAAAAGAAAACTCCATCCTAATAGGATAAAAACGATACCTAATAATCCAGCCACAATTCCATCAGCATATGTTAATAAATCTATAGAAGAAATACTTAACATAAAATACGCTCCAAAAAACCCGACAACAGCACCTATTAACAGTTGTATTATAATTTTCATTTACAATTCATCCTCCTCAAAGAAAAATATGTTTTCAATCGGCTCTTCAAAAATACGTGCAATTCGAACTGCAATCAATAAGGAGGGAACAAACTCTTCACGTTCGATTAAACTAATCGTTTGTCTCGACACTTTCGCTAATTTTGCAAGTTGTGTTTGATTGAGCCCTTCTCGTGCGCGAAGTTCTTTCAGTCGACTTTTCAAATATCATCACCTCTGAATTAATTGTAAAGGATACGTTTAATTTTGACAAGTATATTTGTCAAAATTAAACGTAAGTTAGTCAATTATGGTTTGTAAATTTTACTCTGTCTGCTTTGAAGTTTGCTATATGTATGTTTCTTGGTAGCGTGATAGGAGGTGTACATTTTACCGGCGGTGTTGGGGTAAATATCAGCGGGGAAGTTCTGCACAAATATCAGCGCAACCGTTATTTTATTGGCGCTTCTGCGTAAATATCGGCGCGGTGCAATTTTATCAGCGATTCTACGCTAATATCAGCGCGATTGCTATTTTATCAGCGATTCTATACAAATATAGGTGCGATGCAATTTTATCCGCAATATTCCATCCACAGGAGTGAACCTCCCCCACTAATTGCTGACGCAATTTGAAGGGGACTGCGCCTTCGCTTTTTTGTTCAAAAAAAAGATTGCCTAATCATCCCAGGCAATCTTTTTTTACTCGTTCTTTATTTCTGCAACTACTTCTTCTACTTCTTGACGCGATATTTTCTCTTTTCCAGCTTCCATTGCTTCTAATGTTCGTTTCGCTAAAGCTAATGGTATTTTACAAAACAGTGAAATTGTTCGTGTTTTAATATCTTTCAAATATTGTTCACCAAGGCGTAAATTTTCGTTAGCATACTCAAATACATCATCCCTGCTCCATCCTTCGGGGATAAAGCGAACCCCGCGTTCCGTATAATCCTCATGTTGATTACGCAATATATTTACGGCTTGTAATCCTCTTCCAAATCCAATTGCTAAATCTTGATCCGTTTCCGTTCCGTCATACCATTTCCATATATCAGAAAGCATAACTCCAACGAGCCCTGCTACATAATAAGTATAATTATCTAGATCATCTTTCGTTTTTATTAACCAATCTCTTTTTACCCAGTCCGCCATTCCACCAGCCATTTCAGCTGTAGCTTCTCTTACTTTTCCAACGATACCTTCTGGGCAAACTTTAATCCAGTCAGCTAGTCGGATCGTAACTTCTGGTAACTTCAGTTGGTACGGTTCAATGGAACGTAAGTAAGCATGCTGATCAAACTCGCCATCTTCCAATAATAACTTTTCAGTATTTTGTAAAAGATTCTGCTTCACATCAGCCGCTAACGTCTCATGATCCTCAATTTCATCGATGGCACGCATACATAAATAAGCAGAACCAACTGTTAATCTAAGTTCTCGCTTTAATAATGTAATAGGGATATAAAAAGTACGGCTTGTCTCCTTTAATACATGCATTGCTTCCTTTTCTAGCTTAGCTTGATAACTCAACTTACGTTTCCTCCTTATGCGGACTCTAATTCAAGTATAGCAAAGAATCGCAAATATTTCTTACCATATTACTTTTTTCTTTTTTTCTAAAAAATTTTAGATTTATATTTACATTTGAATGGTATTGGATTATAATCCTCTCATTACATAAACACTTGAAGGGAAAATGCAAGATGACTGATAACAGTTCATTAATTAAATTTACAGAAATAGAACGAAAAACAATGCCACATTATTACGATTATGCGATTGCAATTGAAAAGGTTGTAAAAACTTTATATGATAAGACTGGGAAAACTTTTAAAATTTATTCATCAGAAGACGGTTTTGAAGAATTAAACAGTGCAATAATTCAGATGTTAAAAAATAATTCACCTGATATTGAAGTAGTATCTCCTATTTTCGATCATATTAGTGCTAGAAAAATTCATTATACAGACAACGAAGATTATTTCATCTCATATTCGGAAGAAAATAATTTAATTTACTTCGAAAAGTATCAAGTTGCTTATGCAACTATCACTATCTACCAAAGTCATGCTGATTATCCATTAGAATTTATCTTTGCTGTGGATGATGAAAGTATCTTAACATTTATTAAAGAAATGATTGATAAAGAAAGAAAGTTTATGCTCCATGGGATTACTGTATTAACAGATACGGAAGAAGGATTGGAACGATCAAAAGAAGAAATTACAAAACAAATTCATCGGGATGATGTTTTACTAGCAGACAATGTTAAAAAAGATATTTTTCGTTCCATCGATGAGTTTTTCTCTAAAAGCGGGACTTTCTTTAAAATGTATGACATCCCGTACAAGCGCGGTATTTTGTTATACGGAAATCCAGGTAATGGGAAAACAACATTAGTGAAATCAATTGCCGGGAGTGTTGATGCCCCTGTTGTTTATTGGCAAATAACCGAATATACTTCAAGTTATTCAATCGATGAGGTGTTTCAAACAACTAAAAAACTAGCACCTGTTATCTTAATCATTGAAGATATTGATTCCATGCCTTATGAATGTCGTTCATTTTTTCTAAATACATTAGACGGCGCGACAACAAAAGAAGGAATTTTTCTAATTGGAACAACCAATTATCCCGAAAAAATCGATCCTGCTTTAATTAATCGAGCTGGTCGCTTCGATCGTGCTTATGAGATAAAACAACCGAGTACAGAACTACGTCGAGAATATTTAATCAATAAACAAGTAGTCCAATTTGTTGATGAAAATAAAATTGATTATATTGCTGAGAAAACAAAAGGACTATCGATAGCACAATTAAATGAACTATATATGTCCATGGCATTGGAATGGCATTATGAGAAAAAAGTAGACGTAGATAAAATTATTGAAGAATTAAAAGAGAATCATAAAAAAACGATGAAACAAGACTTTGAAATGGAAGATTATGATGAAAAATTAGGGTTTTAATTTATCAATTAATGTTAGACTAATAGTATACTTTTAAATAATAGCTTTTTTCTAAAACATTGTTGTTTAAAATTACAAAATCCATAAACTGCGACATTAAAAACATAGAACACGGGCATATAGAGGCTAATCGTTCCCCTTTTAGCGATAATCCAAGGAAAACGGGCATGATTAAGTGCTAATCGTTCCCCTTTTAGCGATAATCCAAGGAGAACGGGCACAATAAAGTTTTAATCGTTACCCTTCTAAGAACAATACAATAAGTACGGTTACTAAGGAAATCTTTGAAGGTAGGACGTCGTGCTTGCAGAAACGAAGTGTATTTCCGTAGCTATGGAATAATTACTATCCGGAGTTATGTCACAGTTTACTTCAACTAAGATAATAAAAAACAATAAATTACGAAAATAGTCTTAATAAAAAATAACACAGAGATGCTGATTGATCATCTCGATTATTTTTCCAAAGGAGACCGTAAATGAAATTTTCGAGTAGATTTATGAAGTTTATCGGTGGTCGTGACTTAATATTTATCCTTTTAGTCCTAATACTGTTAGGGATCGTCATATTTATTTATGATAAAGTTGCATTTATTTTTAATCCCTTAACAGTCATTTTTTCAACCTTATTTCCACCCATTGTTTTAGCGTTTATTGCTTATTATTTATTAAATCCGATCGTTAATCTCTTGGAACGCTTTCGCATTAAAAGAATTTGGGGAATTATAATATTAATTCTAGGAATCGGTGGTCTGATAACCGGACTAACTATTATGATTGCACCAGTTGTAGAGTCACAGATTAAAGATTTAATCAATAGATTTCCCTCTTACTTAAACCAAATGGGACTAAGTATCCAATCATGGATGCAAGCATCTATATTTGAAACGTATTATGAGCAAGGATATGATTGGGTTGTGGCAAATTTAAGTAACTTACCACAACAAATTGGAAATTATCTTGACAATGCGTATCAAGGAATTAGAAATATTGCAACAACTGTTACAACTGTGGTTGTGACGATCATTACCTTTCCGATTATCTTATTCTTTTTATTAAAAGATGGAACAGCATTTAAAAAGTATACTATTAATCTGCTTCCTCCAAGATATCGTTCAGATGTAAACCTAATTTTAAGAAACATGGATGAACAAGTTGGTTCCTATATTCAAGGGCAAATTATTGTTGCAACATGTATTGGGATTTTACTTTATATTGGGTATTTGATTATTGGCCTAGATTATGCAATTATTTTAGCTCTCATTGCTGCGGTAACAAGTGTTGTTCCATATTTAGGTCCAATTATTGCTATATCACCGGCAATTATTATCGCAATTGTTCACTCCCCCTTTATGCTATTAAAATTAGCAATTGTTTGGGCGGCTGTACAATTTTTAGAAGGAAATTTTATTTCTCCGAATGTCATGGGGAAAACAATGAAAGTCCATCCACTTACCATCATTTTTGTTTTACTTGTAGCAGGAAATTTATTCGGACTAGTTGGGGTTATTTTAGGTATTCCCGGTTATGCTCTCATTAAAGTTATCGTTCAATACATCTATGAGAAATTTAAAAAACGTTATAACTATTATTACGGTGAAAAATACGGAGCATATGAAGAAGACGGAAACAATTAGACTACTAAACAAAGGTTGTAGCGCCCTGCTCGGAGGCATTGTCTTAGCCTCCAAGCGGGGCGTACTTATTTCGATAATATTTGGTAACGAGAAATAATGATGTTGAGTCACTCACACAACATGACGAGTCGAAAAATAAGATGCTGAGTCGCTCACGCAACATGACGAGTCGCGAGAAAAGATGCTGAGTGGCGAAACCTCGTTCTTATTCACGGTTTATTATTCTTTATCCTTTAATCGCTCCTTCTACCATCCCTTTAGCAATTCGTCTTTGGAATATGATATAAAGTACGATAACCGGAACAATCGCTATAACAAGACTAGCAAATAAAGTCCCCCACGCATTCGTATATTCCGCTTCACTACTAATATAATCAATGGCCAGCGCTAATGTATAATTTTCTTGACTTTGTAAAAAGATTAACGCCATAAAATATTCATTCCAAAATTGAATCGTATTCATAATTGTAACTGTAATGATTCCTGAAGTTGTTAAAGGGGTTATGATCTTCCATAATACACCATAAGGAGTCATCCCATCCATCGCTGCAGACTCCTCTAAAGATTTGGGAATCGTACTAATGAAACTGGTTAATACAAAAATAGTAAACGGCAATTGACTAACTGCATAAACAAGCGTTAGACCAAAAATATTATCAAGTAAGTTTAAATTATTTAATAAGAAAAATAAAGGAATCCAACCAAGAACCATTGGGATCATCATTGCGGAAATATACAGCGTAAATAAAAAATTACTTCCACGAAAAGGCATTCTTTCAATTGCATAAGCTGTCGGTATCGCTAAAATAAGTGTCAATAATGCACCAAGAATAGTGACAATTAAACTATTAAAAACACTTGTATTAATATTATAGTTCGTCCATGCATGGATAAAATTGTCTAAACTAAATGATTCAGGAAACCCCCAAGGATTCCGGTAAATTTCTGCATTTGATTTAAAAGAACCGATAAACATCCATAAAATTGGGTAAAGCACTGCAATTGACCATAAAACTAATGGAATTCGTATGCCAATTCGTCCAACTCTTTCACCAACTGTCGGCTTCATCGCTTTCACCTCTCTCTTTGAGCAAATCATTTTAGTATTCTACTTTTTCACGTCTCATAAAAATTTGTAAAATAAATACGGTGATTAACGATAAAACTAAAATCATTACCCCGATCGTAGCGCCATATCCGAAATGAAACTGCACAAATGCTTGTTGATAAAGATAGGAACCCATCACATGTGTCGCATTATTGGGACCACCTTTTGTCATGACTTGAACAAGGATAAAAGAGCCGTTTAACGTTGTAATTACAATATATAGAACCGCTATTTTAATTTGTGGCCAAATGAGCGGAACCGTGATTTTCCAAAATTGTTGCCACTCACTTGCTCCATCAATCTCGGCAGCTTCATAAAAACTCTTATCAACATTTGCTATTCCACCCATTAACATCAGCATAAATAGTCCAATCCCAGCCCAAATTGCTGGTAAAACAATACTAGGTAATGCCCATTTTTCATCCCCTAACCAAGGCCTTGTAAGGTTTTCAAGCCCTAAAAATTCTAAACCTGAATTAACTAGCCCTAAATTAGGATTATATATAAACGTCCATAAAATCCCGATCACGACGACCGACATAATATTAGGAAAAAAGAAGACAATCCGATAAAATGGCGCTTCTTTTATTTTTAGTTGTGTTAAAGCAACGGCAAAAAAAAGCGCCATCGCCATAATTCCGATTACCTTTGTTACTACGAGAAAATAATCGTGAATGATTGTTTTTGGAATAATGGAGTCGGTAAATAACTTTTTATAGTTACCAAGTCCAATAAATGTTTTAACGTTAGAAGATCCTGACCAATCAAAGAAAGAATAATACAAACCACTAAATAAAGGATATAGAGTAAAAATTGCAAATAAAATAAAGGTTGGTAGGATACAAAATGCTAAAAATAAATATCGCTGTTTTTTTGACTGAACCATCTGATTCACCCTTTTCACTTTAAGACGTTTAAAAAACAGGATGGAATGAAGAAGCAAGTAAAGCATGCCTCTTCATTCCATTATTATCCGTTCTACTCTCGATAATCTGCCGCTGCTTTTTCTGCCGCTTCAGTAAATTCTTCAGCGGTCATATTTCCAAGCATCAGTGACATCAATGCATCACCAACCGGAGTTTCCAAATCTGCACTCATAGGATGAGGTTTTTCATAGATCTGTACTTGATCTGGGTCATTAATCATCGCGTTTGCCTCTGTTAAATATGCTGGAACGTTATCATTTTCTGTTAAATCAACACCTGTCAAATTCATTATTGCGCCTGTATGTTCTGAAAATGACATGGCATATTCTCTTGTGAACACGAATTCTACAAAAGCTTTTGCAGCTTCAGGGTTTTTCGCTTCCTCAGCTATTGCCAATGGCCTTAAGTCTGGTACAATTGCAAATGGCTCACCGGCATCTTGCATAGGTGATGGAATAAAACCGAAATCAAAACCGTCTGGTATATCATTTGCCATTTCATTTGGTAACCAAAAACCTACCGGGATAAAGGCGTTATCATGAAGCAAGAAATTCATTTGTGATTGCGTATGGTTCAGCGCACCAAGCCCAGAATCAAACATACCTTCTTTCTGCATTTCCTCTACTTTTTTCATCGTTTCAAGAACAACATCACTCGTCCATGCCCCTTCTTTTCCTTGAATGACATCAGCAAGTAATTCCTCTCCTCCAGCTGCACCAAATGCAGGGAATAACATACCTCTTAAGAAGTAATATGGGTGCTGTCCACTCGTTACAAACGGGTCGATTCCTTCTTTATCCTTAATTTCTTTCATCGATTCCATGAAACTATCAAAATCTGTCGGAACGGTATAGCCTTCTTCCTCAAACCATGCTTTATCATACCATGTCCCCCACGTATCAAAAACTAGTGGTAACGAATAAATTTCTCCGTCAAACGTACCTGGCTGGACAATAAAACTGTCAATTAGTTTATCGCCATTTTCTAGTTCAATATCTTGCACCCATTCCGTTAAATTCATTAGCTGTCCGTCTTCAACCATCTGTGTTTCACTTGATCCAGCACCATCAATATAGACAACATCGGGCGGATCATTTGACACCCAACGGGAGCGCATTTCGTCGTTAATGTTTGGACCGGCATGTTCAATAATATTTAAATCCGGATGCTTAGCCTGGAAATCAGCGATAACTTCTTTCCACCAAGAATCCCCATATCCACCAACAAAGTACTGGATCTCAAGATCACCTGAAAGTTCCCCATCTGAGCTTCCTTCCTCATTTGTTTCTGGGTCTTCCGATTTTTCACTCTCACTTGCAGCATCCTCATTCGATGAACAGGCAACAATAAATACTGTCATAAGCATGATGACCAATAAAAGTAACCCACGGCGTTTTAATAAAGAACTCACATTATTTCCCCCTTCTTTTTCACTTTGTTTATAGCAACTGCTCACAATTGGTTAGCTAATAAACGAATCGCCTCCCTTACATAGCCATTACTTGCTTCAAGGGCCTCTTCTGCTTCTTCAAAAGAAACTCCCAATTCTATCATAATAATTGCTAGTTTTACCTTGTAATTCGCTGCAACGAGCACATTTTCCGCTTCCTCATATGTACTATCGGTCACTTCCATAACAGTACGTTTTGCTCGTTCTCTAAGTTTGTAATTACTCGCATGTACATCAACCATTAAATTCTCATACACTTTTCCTAGTTTCACCATAACGGAGGTACTAATCATATTTAATACCATTTTATGCGAGGTTGCAGCTTTCATTCTAGTCGATCCAGTTAATACCTCAGGCCCGACGACTACTTCTATCTGACAATCTGCATATTTACTAATCTGTGAATGATTATTGCTTGATAATGAGATTGTGTAAGCACCAATTTCTGCTGCATATTTTAAAGCACCGATCGGATATGGCGTTCTGCCGCTTGCTGTAATTCCTAATACTACATCATTGGATGTGAGCGAACACTTTTTTAAATCTTGAAAGCCTTGACTCTCCTCATCCTCTGCACCTTCTGCAGCATATAGAAAAGCCTTATCTCCACCTGCCATTACTGTCTGTACCATCTCTTTTGATACCATAAATGTAGGCGGGCATTCAGAAGCATCCATTACACCTAAACGTCCACTTGTTCCAGCTCCTACATAAAACAACCTTCCACCTTTACGCAAAGCTTCATAAATTTTATTGACAGCGATTTCGATTAAATCTAATACTTTCTCCACTGCATACGCGATCTTTTTATCTTCATTATTAATTGTTCGTAACATCATTTTAGTTGTCATTTCATCCAAATTCGTGCTATTTGGATTTCTTTGCTCTGTTGTTAATTTAGAAAGTTCCAATCGTCTCTCCCCCAAACATCAATAATCTTCCATAAAAAAACGCTTCTCTAAACGAGTTGATAAAGGATGACCGTAGCATTTACTTATCAAATTTCAACTTAGAAGAGATAGCGTTTACATTTTGAGGTTTTTTATTTTTTGTGTCATTTTTTATTATTATAGGCAAATTGAACTTTTATGTCAATGTATTTTTAAAAAATAGTAATAAAATTTCAATATCTTAAGATTGATTTTTTAAAAAGGTAATTGCCTCCCTCGTTTCATCTAAATAACTTATCGTATTCTCATATTCTTCCGAGGCTAGACACATAAATAGAATATCGATAATATGTAACTGCGCAATTCGGGATGAGGTTGCTGCACTTCTGAATGTAGCTTCCCTGGAAGAAGATGTATGCAATTTAATATCTGCTAACTGATTTACGGGCGAGCTCCCATATC